>JAIDPP010000180.1 GCA_029062725.1 Muribaculaceae bacterium
GGTATACAGTCAACCGTCAATTCAACCCGTAAAGCCTCGATGGAAGAGCTTTATGAAAAGGGGAAATGGTTTCTTGACAAAATGGTTGAAATGGGGGTAACGACTGTAGAGGCGAAGAGTGGCTACGGGCTTGATGTCGAAACTGAAATCAAGATGCTGGATGTCATTAATCGTCTTTCCGACAATCCGGAGTCGAAACTAAGAATCGTAGCCTCTTTCTTAGGTGCGCATGCTGTTCCCATAGAGTATAAAGGAAAGGCAGATGAGTATATCGATCTGATGGTTGAAAAAGTTTTCCCTGCCGTAAGAGGGAAAGCCGACTTTTGCGATATCTTCACTGAAAAGAACGTATTTGAGATTGAGGAGTCACGCAGGTTCATGCAGGCCGCGAAAGAAGCCGGTTTTAAGCTTAAATTCCATGCCGATGAAATTGTCACTCTTGGTGGAGCCGAATTGGCGGCGGAATTAGGAGCCATTTCTGCTGATCATCTTCTTCATGTAAGCGACGAGGGAATCAGGATGATGGCAGAAAAAGGAGTTGTGGCAACATTGCTTCCTCTCACCGCCTTTGCATTGAGGGAACCTTTCGCTCCTGCCAGAAAATTCATTGACTCAGGTGCGTCTGTTGCACTTGCCACTGATTTGAATCCCGGTTCTTGTTTCAGCGGATCTATTCCTCTCACTATCGCTCTTGCCTGCATATACATGAATATGTCGATAGAGGAAACTATCACCGCGCTAACTCTTAATGGGGCGGCCGCGCTTGATCTGGCCTCCGAGACAGGGTCTCTTGAAGAAGGAAAATGTGGAGACGTCATTATTCTTGAGTTCGACAACTACCGGTTCCTGCCTTATTATGTGGGAATGAATTGCGTATCTACAGTTATATCAAGGGGAAAGGTTGTAAAAAGAAATTAATTGCTCTTACAGGTATCCGGTTTTTCAACGATTCCTTAAAATGCAAGATTAAATCAATACTATAAATGGAAAAACTTGAAATTTATGCCATCGGGTCGTCACAATTGACTTATGACCTGATAGAAAAAATACTAAAGGACGGGACTAAACTTGTCCTTTCCCAGGAAGGGAGAGAGAGAATTGCTCATTGCCGTGAGTTTCTTGATAAGAAGACCGATGAAAACACTGTTCCAATTTATGGTGTGACAACCGGCTTCGGCTCTTTATGCAATAAGCATATCTCCCGTGAGGACCTGACCACTCTTCAGGAGAATCTGGTAAAATCTCATTCATGCAGTGTCGGAACTCCGGTTGACAGTGTGATCGTTAAGCTGATGCTGCTTCTGAAAGCCCATGCCCTCACGATGGGGTTCAGCGGAGTACAAGTTCAAACCGTAGAGAGAATTATAGATTTCTATAATAATGATGCTCTTCCTGTAGTGTACGACCGCGGCTCGCTCGGCGCATCAGGTGACCTTGCTCCTTTGGCAAACCTGTTCCTCCCCCTCATAGGAGAAGGAGAGATGATGTGTGAAGGAATCAAATATAAGAGTTCGGATGTGCTCAACCGTTTCGGATGGAAGCCTATTCGCCTTCAGTCGAAGGAGGGTCTGGCGTTGCTTAATGGAACTCAGTTCATGAGCGCCAACGGTATTAAAGCTCTTATTGATGGTTGGCATCTTGTGAATTGTTTCGATATGTTCGGAGCTATGTCATTGGAGGCATTCGACGGTAGGATTGAACCATTCTGGAATTGTATTCAGCAGGTGCGTCCTCACCCCGGCCAGATAGAGACAGGAAAAATTTTCCGTAAGCTACTTGAAGGCAGCGAAATCATCAAGCGAGAAAAGGAACATGTTCAAGATCCCTATTCATTCAGATGCATTCCTCAAGTTCATGGCGCGGTGAAGGATGCTATGCATCATGTAACGGAGATTCTGCATATAGAGATCAACTCCGTAACTGACAATCCGACAGTATTCCCGGATGAAGATCTTGTAGTTTCCGGTGGTAATTTCCATGGTGAGCCTCTTGCTCTGGCCTTTGACTATATGGGTGTGGCTCTTCACGAACTCGGCAATATCTCCGAACGCCGTGTGGCTCAGCTTATCTTAGGCGTGAGGGGTCTTCCTGAATTTTTGGTTGCTAAGCCAGGTCTGAACTCAGGATTTATGATTCCTCAGTATGCAGCCGCTTCAATGGTCAGCCAGAACAAGATGTACGCATGGCCTGCTTCATGCGATTCCATTGTAAGCTCCAACGGTCAAGAGGATCTGGTTTCGATGGGTGCCAATGCCGGAACAAAGCTTCATAAGATCATCAATAACCTGAAATATATCGCGGCTATAGAACTTATGAACGCGGCTCAGGGTATCGACTTCCGCAGGCCGTTGAAATCCTCTCCGGCCATCGAGAAGGTTATGGAGGCATATCGTGAGCACCTTCCTTTTGTAGAGGAGGATGTTGTCATGGCCGACTATATCCGCAAGACCATGGAATTTCTTGAGAATTACGATATAGAAATAGAAAAAAATTATTAACTGGTGTTACTATAAAATGGACGGTGTGTCAAATATTAGAATTTTGACACACCGTCCTACTT
>JAIDPP010000181.1 GCA_029062725.1 Muribaculaceae bacterium
AGATGTGCATCAGAGACAGAAATAAGGCCAATCGCTCGTGCCGCTGCCAATCCGGCCATCCCGGCATCCGGACGGCGTTCTCCGTAAGTGACGGCGGCGCGGATCGCCATCCGTTGTGTCTCATCGAGGGCAATTGTCCAGGGAGTGGCTTTGGCATCTGTGGCGCAAAGTATCATGCGTTCGAAACGTGCCGGATCCATTACCGCCCACTCGATGGCTTGAAATCCTCCTACCGAACACCCTATCAAGGCGCGGATCTTTTCTATGCCGAGAGTATCGGCCAGCAAAGCATGGGCACGTACCATATCACGGATGGTCACTTTCGGAAAATCGGAATAATAAGGTTCACCGGTAGTCGGATTCTCGTGAAGCGGAGAGACCGTTCCGTAGGGAGAGCCGAGAATATTGGCGCAGATGATGAAATATTTCGTCGGGTCAAGGCAAGCCCCCTCTTCGACTGTATGCGGAAACCAGTCGGCTACATCTGAATTGGCGGTCAGAGCATGACATACCCAGATAACATTATCGGCGCGCTCATTAAGCGTTCCATACGTATGGTATGCGATCACAGGGTCATGTAAGGTCCCTCCCAGTTCGAGAGGGAAGTCTCCTTTATGGTGATAGAACTTGGTCATTTTTCGGCTTTAAAAATGGTATAATCAGGATTTACGCTTGATCAATATGGAGATTCCGACGCACACGGCGAGTGCCCACGGATAATAAAGGTAGGGCCATGGAGAGGCCGGAGAGATGCCTGCAAGACCGGTGGCGAGAAGAGTCTGCGCACCGTAAGGGATAAGACTTTGAACCACGCATGAACATGTGTCGAGCAGCGAGGCTGTCTTTTTCGGAGTGATGCCGTATCGCTCTGAAATTTTTTTGGAAATCGAGCCGACGGTGATAATCGCTACGGTGTTGTTGGCCGTGCAGAGATTCACGAGCGAAACGAGAATGGCCAAAGATGCCTGCG
>JAIDPP010000182.1 GCA_029062725.1 Muribaculaceae bacterium
GTACTTCGGCCCAGGCGGTTTGCCCAGGCGACTTTAAGCCGGCCCCCCCATCGATGGTCTCGTGTATGTCAAGTCCGGATTCGGACGGTCGGTAATCTTCTTTCATGTCTGATTGGTTGAGTTTTCAATTGCACGGGGCGTCCGCAAGGGTGGGCGCCGGGGATTATTCGGAAGCAAGTTTCCTTACCTCCTCCTTGAATTTCTCGCCGCGGTCTTCATAGCTTCTGAAGAGGTCGAAGCTCGCGCAACAGGGGGATAGCAACACGGTGTCGCCCTCCTCGGCCAGACGCGCGCACTCCGCCACGGCCTCGCCGATTGAATGGGTGTCGGATATATTCGCCATCTTTCCTCCGAAGAAGTCAAGGAGCTTGGAGTTGTCCTTACCCATACACACGATCGCCTTGACCTTCTCCTTCACAAGCTGTTCTATTTCGGAATAGTCGTTCCCTTTGTCTTTACCTCCCAGAATGAGTATGGTCGGGGTGGTCATGCTCTCGAGGGCATACCATGTGGAATTTACATTCGTGGCTTTGGAATCATTTACATATTTTACTCCGTTGACCTCGTCCACGAATTCCAGACGGTGTTCCACGGCCTCGAAGTCCTCGAGCGCACTCCGGATCTTATCATCCTTGACATTTAGGATCGAGGCGGAGAGGCCGGCGGCCATGGAGTTATAGAGGTTGTGGAGCCCGCGGAGAGAGAGGCGGTCGCGCGGAATCTGCCATACTTCCTCGGGGCCTATGAAATGCACGATGCCGTTCTCGACGTAGGCCTTGCTGTCTTCCTGACGAAATTCGCTGAAAGGCATAAGCATGGCTTCGGTCTGCACGCGGCGGATCTGCTCGGTGACAACAGGGTCGTCCTGCCAGTAGATGAAATAATCCTCGGCCGTCTGGTTCTGAAGGATGCGGAACTTCGCCTTGACGTAGTTCTCCATCTTATGGTCGTAACGGTCCATGTGGTCAGGGGTGATGTTCATTATCACCGCGATATCGGCTTTGAAGTCATACATGTTCTCCAGCTGGAAGCTCGAAAGCTCGATCACGTAATAATCGTGTTTCTCGCGGGCCACCTGAAGAGCCAGGCTCTTCCCCACATTTCCGGCCAATCCTACGTTAAGGCCCGCTTTGCGCAGGATATGGTAGGTCAGCAGGGTAGTGGTGGTCTTTCCATTTGAGCCTGTGATGCAGACCATCTTCGCATCCGTATATCTTCCGGCAAATTCAATTTCGGAGAGCACCGGAATTCCTTTGGCCATAATTCTCTCCACCATCGGAGCGTAAGGAGGAATACCGGGGCTTTTTACCACTATGTCGGCGTCAAGGATAAGATCCTCGGAGTGTTTCCCCTCCTCGAATTCGATACCCTCCGCAACGAGGGTATCCTTATATCTGTCGGATATGGCTCCCATGTCGCTCAGGAAGACCTTCATCCCTTTCACTTTACCGAGGATCGCGGCTCCCACGCCGCTTTCGCCTCCTCCGAGCACAACCAGTTTTTCCATTTTATTGTCTGTATAAGCGTATTATCTAATTTTCAATGTAACGAAAGTCACGACGGCAAGGAGAATACCGACAATCCAGAAGCGAGTCACGATCTTAGGTTCGGCTATCGCACGTTTCGGAGATCGCCACAGCACTTTTGCCGTCGGGTCGAGGTCTTTCTGAAAATGATGGTGAAGGGGTGTCATCTTGAAGATGCGTCGCCCTTCGCCGTATTTCTTTTTTGTGAATTTAAAATAAGACACCTGCATCATCACCGAGACGTCTTCAAGGAAGAAGATGAGACAAAGTAGTGGTATGAGCAGCTCCTTCCGTATAAGGATAGCGAATACGGCGATGATACCCCCTAAGGTCAGCGACCCCGTGTCGCCCATGAATACCTGCGCCGGATATGCGTTATACCACAGAAATCCCACCAAAGCCCCCATAAAGGCCGCGGCATAGACGCAAAGCTCTTCGGACCCGGGGATATACATGATATTCAGGTATGAGGAGTATATGACGTTGCTCCCCAGATAAGCCATTATCAGCAATGAGACTCCGATTATCGCCGATGTTCCGGCGCAGAGACCGTCAATGCCGTCCGTGAGATTGGCTCCGTTACTGACTGCTGTCACTACGATAATGACTACCAGGACAAATACCAGCCATCCGAGTGTCCGGGCGGCCTCCTTGTTCTTTACCCAGCTTGTGAGCCACTCGTAATTGAAGTTGTTGTTCTTGACGAAAGGTATCGTGGTCTGAGGGGATTTGATCTCATCCTTTGCCACCATGATCTCTATCTCATGGCTCTTTACATTCTCCACCTCGAAATTCTCGCTCATCACGATATCGGGGGAGAGCCACATTGTGATTCCGACAAGAAGTCCGAGGCCGATCTGGCCGGTGACTTTGTATTTTCCCTGCAGACCGTCCTTGTTATGGTATTTCAGTTTGCGGTAATCGTCAAGGAATCCTATGACCCCCATCCATAACGTGGCGACAATCATCAGGATCATGTAGATGTTGGAGAGGTTGCCCAACAGCAGGCAGGGGATAAGGATGGAGAGAATGATTATCACTCCTCCCATTGTGGGTGTCCCCTTCTTCTGCATCTGCCCCTCGAGGCCGAGGTTTCGGATCTCCTCGCCGATCTGCATCCTTTGGAGTCGGTGGATGATCTTTTGTCCGAACACGAGCGCTATGAGGAGGGCAAGCGAGAAAACCACCCCGGAGCGGAATGTGAGATAGCCCATCAGGTTATGTCCCGGGAAATGCCATCCTTCCCAATGTTCCAGTAAGGCGTATATCATGGGTCTTTATCAGTTGGTGTCAGTATCGTGGGCCGACAGGTTAGTTAATGAATCCGTTTTCTACCTCCTCTTTGTCATCGAAATGATGGCGGACTCCCTTCACTTCCTGATATGTCTCATGGCCTTTTCCGGCGATAAGCACCACGCTGCCGGGTTTTGCCATTCTCAGGGCGGTCCGGATCGCTTCCCGTCGGTCGGTGATGCAGATTGTGCGCCGCAGCTCCTCGGTGGTGAGACCTTCCTTCATGTCGGCGATAATAGTCTCCGGTTCCTCGTCGCGAGGATTGTCGCTCGTAAGGATGAGAAGGTCGCTTCGGCATGCGGCCTCACGCGCCATCATCGGGCGTTTTCCGTGGTCGCGGTTTCCTCCGGCTCCCACCACGGTCGTTATCTCTCCACCGGCCCCCACGATCTCCCGGATGGTGTCGAGCACATTCACCAGAGCGTCGGGCGTATGGGCATAGTCAACGATCGCGGTCACGTCGTCGCCCCCCCGGATCGTCTGGAAACGCCCTGCGACGGGAACGAGCTTGCTCATGTTGACAAGCACCTCCTCCTCGGCGAATCCGGTCAGTATCGAGGCTCCATATACGGCAGTAAGGTTGTAGGCGTTGAAGCGACCCGTGAACCGGACCTCCACCTCATGGTTGTTGATAAGAAGAAGGGTGCCGTCGAGACGTGTCTCGAGAATCCTGCACCGGAAATCCGCGTCGCCGCGCAGCGAATAGGTGTATTTGCGCGCCTTTGTGTTCTGAAGCATGTAGGCTCCCGCCTTGTCATCGGCGTTCACGAGTGCGAAAGCGTCGGCGGGAAGCATATCGAAGAACATTTTCTTAGCGTTCATATAGTTTTCCACCGTGCCGTGGTAGTCGAGATGGTCGCGCGTCAGGTTGGAGAATACACCTCCTGTGAACGTCAGGCCAGCGATACGGTGCTGCTGGGCGGCATGGGATGAAACCTCCATGAAGGCATAGTCGCAGCCTGCCTCCACCATTTCCGCCAGAAGGGCATTGAGGGTGAGGGGATCGGGAGTGGTATGGGTGGCGGGAACGGCGCGGTCGTGGATATAGTTGCAGACCGTGGAGAGAAGTCCGGCCTTGTAGCCTTCGAGCTTCGCCATTTCGTATAGGAGGGTCGCGGTGGTGGTCTTGCCGTTGGTTCCGGTCACTCCGACGAGCTTCAGTTTCGACGACGGGTTGCCGTGCCATGCGGAAGCAAGCTCTCCCAATGCCACGGAAGAATCCTTGACACGTATATATGTAACCCCTTTTTCAAGTGATGCGGGAAGATCCTCGCAGACAATGGCGGCCACATGGGCGCTTGCCACTACCGGTATATACTTGTGGCCGTCGGTGGTTACGCCGCGCACGGCCACGAACATCCCCCCTTTGGTCGCTTTTCGCGAATCGCTCTGGAGGTCGGTTATATTCTTATCTGTCTCTCCTATCACCTCGAGGGTCCTGATCCCTTTGAGGAGGTGTGATAATTTTGCTGCCATAGCTTTCTGGTTCTTTATGCCGGAGCGTCTGTCGGAGACGCCGTTTCTTGTTTTATACTCTAAGGGTTAGCGTCATTGTCATCCCTTTCTTGAGGGGTGTGCCTGCTTCCACCGACTGTGCCCTCACGATTCCGCTTCCGCGGAGACGCACCTCTATTCCCGCTTCCTCGAGAATCCTGACGGCTGTCGGGGCGTCGAAGCCGATCACGCTCGGGACGGCTCCTCTGGAATGGGCCGCGGGGGCTTTCACGCGCTTCACCCTCTCCAGACCGAGGTCTTTCGAGAGTTTCTTCTGGTCGAAGCTGGTTGAGGCGGCCAGCACGGGCCGGCTCTCCTTCTTTACGGAGGAATATGTGGAGGAATTGTCGAGCATTCCCCGGGAATACATCTTGACCGCCATATTCTTCACAACCTGTCCGGATGTGCGGTTGGCGGAGTTTCCGCCGCTTCCGAGCACGAGGGCGATGCAGCTGTATTTCGGCTCATCGTAGGGGAAGAATCCTGCGAAAGCGTAGCGGCGCTTCATCTTGTTATAGAGACCGCCTTCCACGGGGAAAGCCGTGCCGGTCTTTCCTACGACCATCACGCGGTCATCGCGCACGAGTTTCGCGGTGCCGTGTTCGCCCCATACCACCTCCTTGAGACATTCCTTCACCTTGCGGGCAGTCTCCTCGGAGCATATCCGGTCGCGGATATATCGGATAGGGATGATTGAGTCTCGGCCGTCCTCGTCAATAAGCCCTTTCACCAGATGCGGCCGCACATATTTTCCGCCGTTGGCGATGGCGTTATAGACCGAGAGCGTGAATAGAGGAGGAAGCTCGGTGTTGTAGCCGTAGGCCTGACGGGCGAGGTCAAGGTGTCGGGCGGTCATGGTGATGTTGTTGCCACGCGAGTCCTTCGGTAGTAGCTTGCGGATTCGCGGCGTACATTCCCCGGCGATACCGGAACGTATCGGCTCGAAGAATCCCATTCCGGCCATGCGGTCGTAGAATTTGGCGGGGTTGCTCTCATATCCGCGGAAAATCACGCGCGCAATTCCGGGGTTCGATGACTGTTCGATCACCTGCTTCATTGTCTTCATTCCGCCCCCGTGAGGGTCGCTCGTCTTCTGGAAAGGGGCGCAGCTCACCTGATCGTTGACGCTTTTCACCAATCCGTCCTCGAAGGCTATCATCAGGGATATGGGTTTCATCACGGAGCCGGGCTCGAAGGGGAGCACGGCGCGGTTGAGGGCTTCGCCGTAAGTGCCGTTTTCCAGCAGTTCGATATTCGATATAGCCTTTATCTCCCCTGTGGCCACCTCCATCAGTATGGCCGTGCCCCATTCTGCACCGGCTTCGGAGCAGACGTTGAAGAGCTCCTCCTCCAGCATATCCTGAAGGTCGATATCGATTGTGGTGCGTATATCGTAGCCGCGGCGAGCAGGGGTGGCCACCCAGTTGGTGATACCGTTGGTCAGGGCCACCTTCTTTGACAGGCCCGGTTTTCCGTAAAGCAGGGTATCGAGGTCCTTCTCCAACCCGGAGTAGCCATGTATCTCGCGTGTGGACTGGTTCTCGTTCACCCGGCCGATGCTTCGGTAGGCCATGCGTCCGTAGGGATACATGCGTATCTTGCGTTCCTCTTTGTAGAGAGGATTCCGGAATCCGGAACCCTTGAAATCGCGTATCAGAGGGAAGGTTTTTATTCTCTCGAAATCCTCCGTAGTACCCTTCTGGACCAGCCTCAGGGCGCGTGGACGTTTCTCGTGAGGTTTCTCGAATTCCTTTTTCAGGCGTGTATGCCAGCTGTATTTCGCCATCGTATCAGGGTGGACGCTAAGGTTTTTGACACGCGGAAAATATACATCGAGAGAGTCGGCGAGCGAATCCACCTTTGCCCAGGGAATGCTCTTGAACTGTTTTATCTTGTTATGGCGGAGGTCGATTTTTATGTCATAGACCTTCAGGTTGCAGGCAAGTATATTGCCGTTGTCGGCAAGTATATTGCCGCGTTCGGGTGCGATTGTATCGACTTTGGCCAGCTCCTTCTTTGCGCGTTCGTTCCAGGCTGGAGCATCTATGACTGTGGTCTTGAACATCTTGACCACCAGAGCTATGCTGAACAGTACGAATGCGATGCAGATCAGACCGTAGCGGAATAATATGTGTTTCTTGTTGTTCTGTTTAGCCATTTTTTTCGTTCCTATCCTCCTTTCAGGGTATTTCCGATGTGATAATTAGAAATCCGTCAGTTTGCTTGTCTCTGCGTCTTTATCATTCTCAGGGTTGAAGATGTTACTTGGTAAGTTCGTATGGAGGCTGGTCCTGATATTGCAGGTCGAGTCCTTTTTCAGCAACCATCCTGCGCATCTCGGTTTCTCGTATGAGCGACATATAGCGTGCCTTCTCCTGAAGTTTTTCGCTCTCGACCCTCTGTAGCTCAATGTTGAGTTTCTTTATCTCGCTCATCTTTGTCTTTGTCTTATATCTGAGTCCCATTAGGGAGATGACGGCAATAACGAAAATCATCATCAGCCATGCGTGGGTCTTGAAAAATTCAAGGCTCACCGACCGGCCGTAGCGGAGTTCGCTCATCCAGCCCGTTCCGGAAGATTTTTTCTCTTTCTTACCTTTCTTGTTGTTTTTCTCTTTTGCCATTGTTAAGCCGTAATCTTTTGAAGTTAAGCGATAGGGTTTCGGGCGTCATCGTCATATTTTCTCCGCGATACGCAGTTTTGCGCTTCGGCTTCTGGGATTGCGTTCCACTTCCTCTTCAGCGGGGACAATCGGGCTGCGGGTGATCTGCCGCCAGGGAGTGGAAATCTTCCCGAAGAAATCCTTTTCCTCGATTCCTTCCACGTTTCCGGTCTTGATGAAGTTTTTTACCATGCGGTCTTCGATGGAGTGATATGTGATGATAGCGAGCCGGCCTCCCTCCTTGAGTTCTGCCGCGGCTGCCTGCAGGAGGCGTCTGAGAGCGGTCATCTCCTGATTCACCTCTATGCGGAGGGCCTGGAACACCTGTGCCAGTTCCTTCTTCTCCTGACGTGGATTCATTGTCTCCTTTACGGCTTCCGTAAGACGCAGCGTAGTGTCGATGGGAGCTTTCTCGCGAGCTTTCACGATAGCTTTCGCCACTGCGTGGGGTCTTTTGAGGTCGGTGTATGTTCGGAGTAGGGAGAGTATCGCGCGTTCGTCATATTCAGTCAGGATATCGGCGGCCGTGCGGCCTCCCAGTCGGTTCATACGCATATCCAGCGGCGCATCGCCACGGAAGGAGAATCCGCGTTCGGAGGAGTCGAAGTGATGGAAGGAAACCCCTAAGTCGGCCAGAATACCGTCGATCTTCTCCTCCCCGTGGTATCTCATGAAATTCGTCAGATATCGGAAGTCTGAGTGGATGAATGTGAAGCGGCCATCATCAGGGACATTTCGGAAAGCATCCATATCGCGGTCGAACCCGTAAAGGCGCCCCTCTTCTCCGAGGCGCGAAAGGATGCCGCGAGAGTGGCCGCCACCTCCGAAGGTAGCATCCACATATACCCCTCCGGGCTTTATATCGAGTCCGTCGAGCGCTTCTTCATAAAGCGCCGGAATATGGTAGGTTTCCTCACTCATGTTGTTGTTTGTATAAAAGTGCTCATATTATGCACTAAAACCTCCGTGCCTCCCCCGATTTTTATTTCCGGAATCCGCACGCAGGAAAACTTCTCCGTAAAGTTAGCGATTTTTCCCCAACAAAATGCTATTTAACCAGCGGTTTAATCTTTTTTTTCAAAAAACTTATCAACAGGTAATAAAATGTTTTATATTTTGCGCCCTTTTTTAAACTCATCTAAAGTGCGCTGATATACCTCCATTATACGCTTCGCCATATCCTCGGAGCGGAACCGCGCGGCGTATTCTTTACCGGCTTCCCCCATCATACGTGCGGCTGCCGGATCACTGAGTATGGCGTGTATGGCCTGTACCATTTCCGTTGGGCTGTCAGGATCGATATAGAGGGTGTCGCCGCCTCCTGCCTCCTCCAGACAGCTGCCGATGGCAGCTATGACGGGGCGCCGGCTTTCCAGGGCTTCCAGGATAGGGATGCCGAATCCCTCATATCGTGAGGGATAGACCACTATCTCTGCCGCCTGATTCACCCCCGGCAGATCAGCGAAAGGCAACCCTTCGATAAACCGTATCCGATTTGTTACTCCTGTCCGGGCTGCGATCTTGAGAATGTGGTTCTTGTAGCCGTGATGGTCGCGGCCTACAACCACCAGTTGCATGTCGGGGGAAATATTGCTCAGGGCCTTGACGGTGACCTCAAGGTTCTTGCGGCGTTCGATCGTGCCTACCTGAAGGATATATCTTTCTGGGAGATTGAGGCGTCGGCGCAGACCCTTCAATTCCTCCTCGCTCCAGCGTCGCCTGAAGCCCGGGTCGCACCCCTGATATATAACCGTCACTTTATCGGGGTCGATACCGTAAAGCTCCACCACATCATCCTTTGTGCGCTGTGACACGGCTATTATATGGTCGGCGTTGCGGCAGCTGCGGCCGTATTTGAAATCGTATGTGAGCCGGTCGATCGCACGGTAACAGTATGGCAGCCTGCGGTAGATGACGTCGTGTATAGTCACCACCGACGGCACTCCCGCCGACCGTATGTTGAGGGGGAGCTCATTGCTGAGGCCGTGGAAGAGGTCAACCTTGTCGGCACGCAAATGGTTGGTGATTCCAAACGTGCGCCAGAGGCTCCCCTTTAATCCTTGCGGTGCCGGATACCGGAACTCCACATTCGGTAGGCTCCTGATTTTATCGAGGCGTGGACTATCGCCTTTTTTTGGGGTATATAACAAGAGGGTATCACCGGGATATTCCCCGGCGATACCCTCAATTACGAGTCTGGAATAATTTCCGAGCCCGGTCATATTTCTTACGGCGCGTTTGCCGTCATATCCTATTATCATCTTAGCAAGCGAATATTATCTTATGGATTCTCGGTTTGATCTTGAGGAGCGCATCCACTCCCAGCACAGTCAGTACTATCCCGATGGAGATTAGCGTCACGATCGGTATCTCGGCCCATGCGCCGGCGCGTATCGCACCTGTAAGGCCCGGGAGGTCGAGATCGCGCATCATCCGGATTATGAAGTAATGAAATAGATAGATCGGGAGAGTGTTCTTGCCGATATATTTCAGAAGACGCCCGAGGGCCGTATGGCTGCAGAAGAATTTCCGCAGGTAGAGGAAGAGGGTGATGGAAAAGAGTATGCCGGTGACGGCCGCTCCATAGAACGCTTCGAGCGGTACTCGGAATCGGGGTGTGAACCAGAACACCGCGAAAGTCAGCATGGCGACTCCGAACCCTACGGCTTTCCGCGACAGCTGCCTCCATATCCAGCTGTCGAAGACGCGGGCCGCGGCTCCGAGATAGAAGAACACCTGATATTTCAGCAGATGGGTAAGGCTGAACAGTTCGCAGATGCCGCGCAGGGCTGCCGGACTTTTTGCTGTCACCATCTGTGAGTAGGCCCATTCCGCACCTCCGCAGATGGCGGCGATGGCGAGGAAGAGGATCCCCTGTATTCCGCGCGGTACTTTCCGGGAGGATAGAAGACAGTTTAAAAGGGCGAAGAAGCAGAACACCTCCACCAATACGAATGTGAACCAGTAACCGGATTTGAATTCGCTTGTCGCGTTGGTCAGCGCCGAACTGAAGAAGGATCCCAACAGCTCGCGTATACCGTTGAAATCTCCGGTATATAGAGTCTCGAAGAGGATGAAGCCGATGAAAATGAAGGCTGTAGGGAGCAATTGCCGATGCCAGCGGTTGGCGAGGCGTTTTTTCAGTTTCATGCGGTCGTAGCTGAAGGAATAAGCGAAGAAGCCGCTGATGAAGAAGAAAAGGGGCATTCGGAAGAGCTGGAGGGTCATGGCGGTATAGGTCGTGACATGCAGGCTCATAACAAGCACATGCCAATATACCACTAAGATCATCGTCACTCCCCGAAGACCATCGATAAAGTCAAGACGTCCTCCATTGTCGGAAGCGCTGCTCCCCCATGAGGGTTGAAAAAGAAAACCGTGTGTCGATGTAAAGTAATTTCTAATGTTCAAAGTCATTTTCATAAGAAGAGTAAAAAATGAGAATGCTTATCCTATTGTAACGTTGACAAATATTGATTATTGTAAAAATGCAGGCAGCCGCTGATTTATACCTTCCTTAGCACCGCCATTCTATCTTCTCAACCTTATCTTACCGCCGGCTATCTCTCTTCCGCACGCCCTTCGTAATAGTTGATGAAGGCTTTCGATACGAGGCGGTTGCCTCCGGGGGTCGGATAGTCACCGGTAAAATACCAGTCGCCGGGATGATCGGGGATGGCCTGATGCATTGCCTCAACGGTCTGGAATACGATCTCGACTTCTGCTTTCAGGCCTTCAGGCCGCAACAGTTCCGCGATCTT
The DNA here is from genome assembly GCA_029062725.1 of Muribaculaceae bacterium. Classification (GTDB taxonomy): domain Bacteria; phylum Bacteroidota; class Bacteroidia; order Bacteroidales; family Muribaculaceae; genus Lepagella. The sequence goes on from JAIDPP010000182.1 coordinate 10,738, forward strand.
TGCGGCTACCTCCTCATCCGTGAAGGGTGCATATATCTCCTTGACATAGTTGATATACTCTTCCTTTGGCTTCCCCTCCTGCCGTTTGCATTTCTGATACACGGAATCTATCACATAGCTCATGCCACGCTCTTTCAGAAGCGCGACAGCCGCCTTGAAAGCTATGAATTCCGACATCCGGCTCATGTCGATTCCGTAGCAATCCGGATAACGTACCTGTGGAGAGGAGGAGACAATGACCAGCTTGCGGGGGGAAAGACGGTCGAGAATACGCAGGATCGACTCGCGAAGTGTCGTGCCCCGGACTATACTGTCGTCGATGGCCACCAGGTTGTCGCCCGGACGAATTGAACCGTAGGTGATGTCATAGACATGGGCCGCCAGGTCGTTGCGCGTATTCCCCTCGGCGATAAAGGTCCGCAGTTTTATATCCTTTATCGCAACTTTCTCCTTACGGACGCGATGGCGGAGCACATCGCGGATATTGTCGTCGGTAAGTGCTCCGATTGCCGAGAGGCGCCGGATCTCGCTTATCTTGGAATTGATCAGATTTTCCTCGATCCCCTCCACAAGCCCGTAGAAAGCCACTTCCGCCGTGTTCGGGATAAAGGATATGACCGTATTGTCTATATCGTTGTCGATAGCTCTGAGCACTTGCGGCACAAGGTTCTTCCCAAGCTGCTTCCGCTCGCGGTAGATATCCCGGTCGGATCCGCGGGAAAAGTAGATGCGCTCGAACGAGCATCGGTCGTTTCCGCTTTCGGGAAGAATGCGTTCTATCCGCGACGATCCGTCGCGGTCAACGATAATCGCTTCTCCGGGCTGGAGTTCCTTCACCTCCGGTCTGTTATACACATCTCCGAGCCCCCGCG
>JAIDPP010000183.1 GCA_029062725.1 Muribaculaceae bacterium
ATTGTTATCATTGTTCCCCAGGAAGATGGTTCTTTGAGATCAATGCAAATAATGCCCGATGAATTATTGACTTTCCAGACATTACGGCAAAATATAACATCTTTATTCATAGAGAATGAAAAAGTAAATAAATTCATTTCCAACCGTAAAGATGAATTCAGTAAGCAAAATCAACTACGTTAGCTGTTAAAACCTTGTCTTTTCCGTATAGTGGGCTTTACCGTACTTTCGCAGTGCGTTAAAGCCCATTTTCTATGCAGACAGTCTCGTCAGTAGTTTACCGAGCTGTATCCAACGCCCTTAATGCCGACGATACGCGCTGTGCTATTAATGAATACTCCACTGTCGGAGGAACGATATTGTATGAATAACGTTCCTCCAGACCATCTGCAACAAGTGTGTTGAGCGTAGCGCTCAGCATACGTGCTGACATGTCCGGCATCTCTTTTTAACACCACGTCGGCCACTGCTTGAACATTTTGACCTATGAAATCTATTCAGGAATCTGCGTTTACTTGAGCTGATACCTTGCAAACTTAAAAGCCATGAAACATGAAGGTTGGATTGAAACGTTACAGGATTTAGGCTAAAGAGGGAGAGCGTCACTAATTTTGCATCCAAAGAAATAATTATGAATGGCATCAGATAAAACAGGCAGTCTATCTTTTAAAAGTATCGTGTGTTTGGATTTTGACATGAACGGCATCCTAAGCAAGTAAAGACTCTCAAAGGAGAAAAATTTCAAGAACCGGATGAAAAAAGTCTGCCTGATGTTTACCTTCGAAATTGTTTCGGTATTAAGAATTGAACAACTAATTAAAAAGTAGAACAAAATGTACGGAAATTACTACGACGGGTACGAGGACAAATACGCCGGTACTTATGCCCACGATGTGGAGGGCTACGATGATGAGACCATTGACGATGCGTTCGATAGCGATCCTGATGCATATTGGAACATTGATTAAAATAAAACAGACAACCAGATTATGAAAATACCCGGTCTTAGCTTCTCTTGGAAACGTGCTCTCGGCGTTTCCAAGATGAAGCGGGATTTCGCAAAAGCCACCGGAATCCCCACAACACGCAGTGGCCTTGAGAGAAAAATCGGGAAAGCAATATTGAACACTGTATTAGGAAAAAAGAAATGAAATAAGTATTTGAACGAACTAATTGAGATACCGGATTTTTTTATTAATTTTACGGAGCCTTGGAAGGAGACGCCGAGAATCCATGTTAGCTAAAGATTTTAACCGATTGCTTGCAGCCCTCAATAGGTATAAATCTGAAAAATAATATCTTATTATGAACTGGGTTATACTTATTTTAGCCGGGCTGATGGAGGTCGGCTTCACATTTTGCCTTGGAAAGACTAAGACTGCGACCGGTCATACCCTTGCTTTATGG
>JAIDPP010000184.1 GCA_029062725.1 Muribaculaceae bacterium
ATTATAGCTTTAACATATCATTTTGTGCACTCAGCTCTTCAAGATAGCGGCGGCGGTCGTCTTCAATCATATGGTTGAAGTCTTCGGCGTAGGATTGAATCACCTCTTTTGGCTTGTGCCAACGATCGCTGAAACGAGTAGCTATCCATTCGCGCTCTAATTCAGGATACCGGCGGAAGGCTGTGTCGAAAACTTCACGCATATCTTCAATGCTCTCTTTCTGCATAGTTTCTTCAAGCATTTTGCGCGGAAGCAGAAGCCCAGCCATATCAACCCAGCTTGACACATCGTTAGCACCTTTCTTTTCAGGAAATCCACTATCATCAATCCGGAGACTGAGATACTTATAGATTGCCAGCTCGTAAAGATGCCGGGCTCTTTCAAGGGCGGCCCGTGTAAACTTCATACCCCGGTAGCGGAGATAGCGGTCATCGTCGGCCGGGCGCGAGAGAAGATCGTCAATCACATCAAGGGCAGTCAACATCGCATCCACCGTAATCGGGTTGAGGACATCGAACACCACACGGTCGTTTAAAGGCAGTTTTCGCTTCAGCCTCCGGTCGCGTGCAGGCCATTTCTGCTCATCGCGCATCAAACCGCAACTCCGCAACATCACGGCAGGCACTACCACCGTAGCGCCCCGGTCATCGCCGAAGAGATATGAGAAAGGGAACTGCGAAGAATCGGGATGCGTCTTATGGGCGCCCATGAGGAGAGAAAAAGCTCCAATCTTGGCCCCCAGCATCAGATACGATGCTGAGGATGTCTTTACTCCCCGCTCCAGGATTCCCCAATGCACGGGCCCTAACTTATACATGTGGTTGCTTTGATTTGTCCCGGAGCCAGCGTTCATGAATGACGTCTGACACCCGATAAGAAGGGTCGATTTATGCATGCTGACAGTATAGGGACCTGCAAACACTGCGCAAGCCTCACCATTCTCCAGAGAGCAGTTGGCGAAGAATAACGAATCATGGGCGGTAAATCCCTTCTCGAGCGTGGCACCCTGACCGATATAGCAATTGCGTACAATCGCTCCAGAATCAAGGCGTCCGTCCTCCACGATAAAATTTTCGGCATCTACACCGGCACCTATAAAAGCGAGCGCGCGGCCGGGAGCGGCATTATTGACAATTATTCCGTTGCGAAGGGACAGGGCACCTCTTACCGTCACTTCCCGCCCCACGGAGACATTGAAGAGTGTCCCGCAGTTGACAACCGTGGCGTTCTCTCCTATACCTGTAAAGAACTCCTGACGGTCGAGATATTCCGAAAGTATAGGACGCAGGTGATTCTCGCTCCATTTTGGTTCGCGGGCCATGAGGAGCGCTATCTGTGCGGTAAGGCCGGGAAAGATTGTCACGGGGCGAGACCCGGTCTCGTCAAGAACGGCGACTTCCGTCGCGACCCCGCAGGAGCTTTCCTGTTCAAACACGATCTCTCCCACATTCTCGATACGCGCTCCCGAACGTATATCGCAATTGTCAAGAATGTGACCGATATTGCGGATCACGACATTGTCGTCTATTCTGCAATTACGCAGAAGGGCATTCTCGATAATTCCGTCGGTGCCGGAGGCTCCGATGGAATTTGTTTTTTCAAAGACCACATTTCGGAACCTTGAGAAATCCGTTGAAGGGTGGAAGGATACCGAAGACCAATCCTGACAACGGCATCCTTGCTTTTCCAACTGCTCAATTTCCCGGGCTCCGGGAGTAATATATGTCGGTTCCATATTTAAATTAGTAACTTTTTAATTATCGAACAGAGTTCGAGGCGGAAACAGCTTCGCGCCGTTCAACCCTTTTATTCTGAAGCACTTTCCATTTCCAGATCATCATATTTCTGGAAAAGGAAGTCGTTGTAGGGAAAACGTTCCGAATGTATCTCTTTCGCTTTTTCGTAGAGCATCTCCTTCAGCTCGTCGATATTGATTTTATCTTTCGCAGAGATGAATACACAGTTGTTGTCCATACGGGCCATCCATGTCTCCTTGAACTCATCGAGTGGAATGTTCTCACGCGAACGGGGAGTAAGGTCGTCGGGGTCCTTGGGAGTATAGGAGAAGGCGTCAATTTTATTGAACACCAGAATCGTAGGTTTGGAAATAGGGCCGCAGACGTCAGCGAGGGTCTTATTTACCACCTCGATCTGCTCCTCGAAATTAGGATGACTCACATCGACCACATGCACAAGGATATCGGCCTCACGCACCTCATCGAGCGTCGATTTGAATGAATCGACAAGATGAGTAGGTAATTTTCGGATAAAACCGACTGTGTCTGTCAGAAGGAAAGGGAGATTATCGATAATCACTTTGCGCACTGTAGTGTCAAGTGTAGCGAAGAGTTTGTTTTCGGCGAACACGTCGCTCTTGCTCAGAAGATTCATCAACGTTGATTTTCCGGCATTGGTATATCCTACCAACGCCACCCGGGTAAGTTTTCCTCGGTTTTTACGCTGCACGCTCTTCTGCTTGTCGATGCTCTTGAGTTCTTCCTTTAGCCGTGAGATCTTGTCAAGGATAATCCGCCGGTCAGTCTCTATCTGGGTCTCACCCGGGCCACGCATTCCTATACCACCTCGCTGTCTTTCGAGGTGGGTCCACATCCGGGTAAGTCGAGGGAGGAGATACTGATACTGGGCGAGCTCGACCTGAGTGCGTGCGGTTGCGGTCTGGGCGCGCTTGGCGAAGATATCGAGAATAAGGGAAGTGCGGTCGAGAATCTTCACTTTCAGTTCGTTCTCGATATTGGCAACCTGCTTTGAGGAAAGATCGTCATCAAAAATCACCAGACCGATCTCGTTATCCTCCACATATTGCCTTATCTCTTCCAGCTTTCCTTTACCGACATAAGTGCGCGGATTTGGATAGTCGAGTTTCTGCGTGAAACGTTTCACCGTCTCCGCACCTGCGGTATGGGCGAGCAACTCAAGTT
>JAIDPP010000185.1 GCA_029062725.1 Muribaculaceae bacterium
GGTATAGACAGTGCCGAGGAGATGATCAAATTAATGCTGGATAATACGGGCGCTGAATCCGGTGAACTCTTTCTCATGCTCTACGAAATTTTCGTCAAGCCAGTTAAGACGCACATGCTCTATACGTTTCACATCCTCCGACAGCCCCGGGAGCGAAAGGCATCCTTCCGAGCGACTGACGGCAGGCATATCCTCGATCACCTCGAGTTCCGGATTGATGATGACCATCTTCGAGTCTGCACATTCGGGGAAGGTATCGGCCAAAGGTGAGCCGTCGATTACGATAAGGGAGATCGCTTTGCCGATCTGTGGCGCGGCGAGACCTACGCCATCGGCGTTATACATTGTCTCCCACATGTCGGAGATCAGTTTCTGAAGGCCCGGGTAATCGGGCTCGATATCTTCGGCCTCCTTGCGAAGCACAGGCTGGCCGTAAATGTATATTGGCTGTATCATATCTGTTTATATCTCCCGAGAGCGCGGTTATAGGTAAAATAACCGATCCGGGATTTTCTTAAGCATGATCAGTGGGTTTTCTGAATTAGTTAATGTAATGGAAATAATTATTAGCTAATTTAACAAACCTACTTAGTGGAAAAAGAATTAACCTATATGAGGACGTCAAAGTCCTGATCGGGAATCAAGCCATGAAGTGAGGATAATTACCGCAGACATTTCATCGGCTTTCCCTTTCCGTTGACGTTCCGATTTTCTGAAGCCACCGGCTATCATCTCCCTGTGGGCGATAACCGATGTGAAACGTTCATCAACCATTTCCACAGGAATATTCGGCAATTCCTTTTTTATCCGGGCGACAAAGGGAGTGATACGTCGCATGTTTTCCGAAGGGAGTCCGTTAGTCTGCCGGGGCTCTCCCATCAGGATACGCTCCACATCCTCGTTTGCGACATAATTTTTCAGCCAGTCCATCAGACAGGGCGTTTCTACCGTCGGCAGACCGTTGGCTGAAATTTTCAGGATATCGGTGACGGCGATTCCGCAACGGCGCCGGCCGTAATCAATGGCTATAATTCTTCCCATGATGCAAATTTACAAAAAAATTCGGTATGGAGCTAAGGCTCCATCCACTAAAATTTCTTAATGCCAGGGCGGCGGATTTTTAGGGTATT
>JAIDPP010000186.1 GCA_029062725.1 Muribaculaceae bacterium
AACCAAAGGCTTGTGTTGCATGGGGGTAAGCTAATTTATTACTTCAGATTATATTTATTGATCCGGCAAGGCTACCGCGGCCTCATTTTTTTCCGGCCTCCTCGAATATTTCATGGGGAGTAAGGATTTCAAGAGCACGAGCGGCGCGTTTGGTACCTGTCAGATAGGCGATACGGTCGTGCAATCCTACGAGGCCGTCATCGACAATCTGGCGCACGGTCTTGGCGGAATGGCCCGGAATATAATCGTGTGCATCGGGTGCGTAATAAGCCATGATTCCGTAGCTGAGCGAAAGCCAGTGCATCACATTCCGGTTATGGCAGATTGCGAATGTCGGGTTGCTGCCTCGGAAAGATGCAATGAAGCGGGCCGAGACTCCGCGATAGGCATCGGTGAAAATAGCCTTGGTGCCGACCTTGGCTTCCGACATCACTGCCTCATGCGCCAGGAACGAGGCTATTTTTGCATCGAGCAGGGGAGGAACCTCCACCTTATGGCGCAGGGAACTTTCGACCTCCTTTGCAACGCTTGTCATAATGCTTACGGCCTCTACGGGATACTTACCGTATGCTGTCTCCCCGGAGAGCATCATGGCGTCGGCGCGCTGATAGACAGCGTTGGCCACATCGGAGATCTCGGCGCGTGTCGGACGCGGATGCTCGATCATGGAATGGAGCATCTGGGTAGCCACGATAACGGGTTTGTGGGCCGTGATGCACTTGTTGATCATCATTGTCTGGATACCGGGAATCTTTTCCGCGGCGACTTCTATCCCGAGGTCACCACGAGCCACCATGATACCGTATGATGCACTCAGGATCTCGTCGAAATTATCGATGCCTTCCTGATTCTCTATTTTTGAAATAATCTTAGTATCGGCGCTGAGGGAATCCAAAATATCTTGCACCTCCTTGACATCCGCCGCAGATCTCACGAAAGAATGGGCGATGAAATCCACACCTAACTCTACGGCATAACCGATATTTCGTTTGTCGCGCTCGGTCACCGCCGGAAGATCGATTTTGACCCCCGGAAGATTCACGCTCTTGCGCGAACCGAGTTTGCCGTCGTTCTGGGCAGTGGCCTCGACATTGTGTCCGTCGGCGGAAGTGACAATAAATTCCATCTCACCGTCATCGATGAGAAGCCTGTCGCCTTTTTTCAGGATACTGTTTATTTTGTCGTAATTGAGGGAGATCTCGGTATTGGAGGTATGACCCTCCGGATTGCCGTATATCTTCACTACGTCGCCGGTATGGAAGTCAATATCGTTGCCGGTCACGGTGGGAGTAGTGCGGATCTCCGGACCTTTGGTATCGAGCATTATTCCGATATGCTCGGCAGCTTCTCTTGTGTTCTTGACAATCTTGCGGAAGCCGTCGTAGTCAAGGTGAGCTGAATTCATTCTGACAACATTGACGCCGGCCTCGGCAAGCGACCTGATAAATTCCGTTTCGCATCTTTTGTCGGAAACGGTGGCGACTATTTTAGTGAATTTCTGCATTGTCTGTTTTGAGTTGCAATTTCTGAATATGCAAATTTAATCTTTAAATAAGAGAATGCCAAATAAAAAACGACAAAAAAGATGCGGCGACGTCGGTCCCCGCATCTTGAGTGTGTTTCAACAGGTCTTACTCTTTTTCATTTGTCATAGACATGCGCACAAACAGTGAAATAGGCTTTCACCATCTTTTTGATAACTGTTTTCATAATGATTTAGCAATTAAATAAATAGTTTAGTCGGGCGTCCTCTGACGCTCTTATTCTTAATGTGGATGCGGGAGGTCCGCGAATCATTCATTAAAACGGCCTCCTCACTTCTTTATCGTCTTCCCTATATAAACGTTCGTATCTTTGATTTGTTGTGAAATGATATGTTTTAAAACATAATTATTTGGCATATATTATCGTCGATTCTTATTGTCATCAACTTAAATTCAGTAAGTTCCGGAAGTTATCAACATATAGAAGGCGTCCTGTAAATAAAGATTGGAAAAGGAAGGCACAATAAGGCCCGCTCCCATAAAAAAGTTAATGCAGATGGGCTAAAAACAGGGTTGAGCAATCTCTTGCTACAAAGCATATTTTGCTTTTTGCTCTAAAAGATGTAACTTTGTAGGAGTTAAATATTAAGGTTGGGAGATAGCGTATCCTCACGGTCTCTCTACCTGAGATGTTTTGTAGAAGCTAAAACCGATATAATGAAAAAAGCGTTGATAACGGGCGTGACCGGGCAGGACGGCTCCTTTCTTGCGGAGTTCCTTCTTGAGAAAGGTTACGACGTGCATGGCGTGATACGCCGTTCATCGGTGGATTTCCGCGAGCGCATCGCCCATCTTGAGGGGCATGAGCATTTTCATCTTCATTATGGCGATATGGGTGATTCCATGTCGATAATGCAGATAGTGTCGAAGGTGCGTCCCGATGAGATATACAACCTTGCTGCCCAGAGCCATGTGCAGGTGAGTTTCGACTGTCCTGAATTTACGGCTAATGTCGATGCCACAGGCGTGTTGCGAATCCTCGAGGCCGTACGACTCTGCGGACTGACCTCCAGTTGCCGCATCTACCAGGCCTCCACCTCCGAGCTTTACGGGAAGGTCGAGGCCGTGCCGCAGAACGAGGAAACACCGTTCCATCCATATAGTCCCTACGCTGTCGCGAAACTCTATGGCTTCTGGATCGTGAAGGAATACCGCGAAGCCTACGGCATGTACTGTTGGTCAGGTATTCTCTGCAACCATGAGAGCGCACGTCGCGGCGAGACCTTCGTGACCCGCAAGATCACCCTTGCCGCCGCC
>JAIDPP010000187.1 GCA_029062725.1 Muribaculaceae bacterium
TGCAGATGAATGCGATGACTGTTACCACAAGCCATGCGATCGGAGGTTGGCTTAGTGTATGGATCACTCCGAACCAGAAGAAGAAGAAAACGGCCACCAGGGCGATAAGGATGAAGAACACCACCTGCTTCATGGAGATGTCGAGTTGCCAGCGTATCTCTGTAGCGGCCTTAGCCCCTCCCTTGAACTCGCGACCTGCCAGTCCTACAGCCTGACAGATGATGGGCCAGGATTTCACGATGCCGATGACGCCTGCCATAGCGATTCCGCCGATACCCATTTTACGCGCATATTCCGAGAAGAGTGCGTCGGGAGCCATGGCCTGAAATTCCGGCGACCCGTAAGTGCCGAGTAGCGGAATAACGATCCACCAAACGAATACCGAACCGGCGAAAATCACGAAAGCATACTTGAGGCCCACGATATATCCTAATCCCAAAAGGGCCGCTCCGGTGTTGCAGGATAGCACGAGTTTTGTCTTCTCCGCCACGGTATGGCCCCAGGAAGCGGCCGTAGTCTGGATGGTTTCCGCCCACCAGCCGAAAGTTGCGACGATATAGTCGTAGATACCGCCGATAAGGGAGGCGATGATGAGGGTCTTGGCCTGACCGCTGTCGCCCGACTTGGCCGCCGCCTGCCCTGAAACAAGCACCTGAGTCGTGGCCGTGGCTTCCGGGAAAGGATATTTGCCGTGCATATCCTTTACGAAGTATTTACGGAAGGGGATGAAGAAGAGGATTCCCAAGATGCCTCCAAGAAGGGATGAAAGGAAGATCTGGTAGAACTCCACGGTGATTTCGGGATACTTGGCCTTAAGGATATAGAGGGCCGGAAGGGTGAAGATCGCACCCGCCACGATCACTCCCGAGCAGGAACCGATCGACTGTATGATGACGTTCTGCCCCAGCGAATTTTTCTTTTTGAGAGCTCCGCTCAGACCGACCGCGATGATGGCGATCGGGATCGCAGCCTCGAACACCTGGCCAACTTTGAGACCCAGATAGGCCGCCGCGGCACTGAAAACTATTGCCATCAGCAGACCCATCGAAACGGAATACAGCGTGACCTCCTCCTGATCATGCGCCGGATGCATCACCGGCACATATTTCTCATCGGCCGCCAGCTCGCGAAACGCGTTCTCCGGAAGACCGGTGTCGGTGGTGTAAACTTCTTCGTCTTGTTTCATAATTTAAAAGTATTATAGAAATTTGGAAGTCCGGTCTAACCTGAAATTTATGCAAATATAATACTTTTTTATAAAACAACGGTTTGTTAAAGATTCTAAATATATAATTATTCCCTTAATTGGATATAGTGTTTAGTGGCTGGAGCTAAGACCTCATTCAATAAAATCTGTTAATGCCAGAGTAGCAGATATTCAAAGAATCCTTTCTTTACCTCTTCGTTAGGGAGTCCGAGATAATAAAGCGAAAATTGATCATTATAGTTTTTAATGGTGAGGTAACCGGTTTGATAAAGTAAAGCTTCTATAGAAATATTATCAATGTCCAGTCCTTCAAGTGTGGATTTGTCGCAGACTGTATGCATCACCTCTTCCAAATCTGCATCTGTTCGTTTCAGCTGTTCAGCCAAAAGGGTGGGTGTTCCTGAAGATATCCAGTAATTGCTATATTTTCTTTTGGCAAACACTTGGAGAAGGGAGAAAGGATTATAGATATCGGGGCATTCCTCAGAGAAATGGTAGCCATCGTAGTTTCGCTTTAGTTCTGCAATCTCCTCGCTCTGCGAGCGTTGATATTTCTTAGACAACTCCTTAATACCTTCAGAGAAATTCTCTAATAGTTCCTTCTCTGTGATACCGCATAATTCGGCGAAATCTTCGTCAAAAGAGATATCGCTGAGATTATTCAAATCTGAGAAAACGCTCAATTTGCCGAAACGGCTCACTCCGGTGAGGAATACCAGCTTGATATAGTCTGCTGAACTTTTGAAATTGGAGTAAACAGCCGCCAGGGCATTCCTATATGATTCAAACTGCTCAGGGTTATTTATATTGTTAACCAATGGCTTGTCATATTCATCCACTAATATCACCACCCCTTTCCCCGTTCGCAGGCTGGCAGTCCTGATTATGGTTGCGAGCCTCTGAGCAAGAGCAGTGTCCTTGACATCTACATCGTAAACTTCTTCCCATTCACGCAGCTGGCGGTCGAGGACATCATTCAGTTCGTATGGTTCTTTATATTTGCTTGTATTAAGGTCAAGATAAAGAACAGGATAAGGTTTCCAATCCCAATTCATCGTATCGGCATAGAGACCCTTGAAAAGTTCGCGCTTCCCTTCAAAGAAGCATTTAAGTGTGGAAAGGAAAAGCGACTTTCCGAACCGACGCGGACGGCCGAGGAAGTAATACTGACTGCCTGTTACAATTTTATCAATAAAACGAGTTTTATCCACATAAAGGAATTCCCCTTTACGTAATACTTCAAACGACTGTTGGCCAATCGGGTATTTAACTTTCTTATTTTCCATACTCAAAGAAATTTTCTCCTAATTCCCTTTTGCAAAGATAGTTTTTTTGGTGGATATGAAAAAATTTTATTAAATTTGTTGGTGCATATCGCCCGCGGAGTCCCGATATGGGGCAGGGAGGCGGGGTGCAGACATATTATAAGAGCGTTTATCGCGCTCGTTCTTGACGGATCGAAATCTGGCAGTTTCAAAATCTGAGTCAGGAATGAGGCAACGATAGGCGCCTTTCGGGGTATGATATACCTATGTCAGAGTGTGTAGCGATACATTCTCTTATTGTCATATATCATACAGCGTGAGGCTCCGCGTTGCTCGTTCTACTCAGATGGGCATAAGCCAGAGCCTCGATTCGTGGAACGAGTAACAGATACAGACTCTCACGCTCTTTTTGTATATATACAAATGCTGATTCCGGAGAGTCTATAGGCATTGTAATTTTTTATGGACGCAGTAGCAATAATTGCTTTGCTGTTATCAGTCGTATCTATATTGGTAACTATATGGAGTGTCAACAGGACAAATCAATTAACCAAAACTAATCATCAATCAGAGATTTTTACAGACTGTACCCGACGCTATCATGACATCATAGTATCGATGCCGAATGCAATGGTAGGTAATTTGGGGAATATCACTCCCGAAGTGATAAGGTATATGACTTTATACTATGACCTATGCAGCGAAGAGTTTCATTTGCACGATGAGGGAGACATTACCGATAAAATCTGGAAGAAATGGGAAGATGGGATGAGGATAATGACTCGCCCTGAAATCTATAAAACCTGTTGGAAGTTCTTATCCACTAACTACAATAATGATTTTGTTCACTTCATGAATCATCATATATTCAATCAAACATCAAAATGAAACACATTACTTTAAAACTATGCCTGCTGCTATTATTGGCAGTCTTTACCGTAGAGGCTAATGCCGCCACTTCGGAAATAATTGTGGATCAACTGCGCTATTCAGTTTATACCACTTCCGGAACTGCCACAGTGACCGGTTTGAGCGATAAAAATGTCTCTTCAGTCGTAATTCCTGAATATGTGGAATATAATGGAGAACAGTATTCGGTTACATCAATCGGCTCGTATGCTTTCGAGGGTTGCAGTGGCCTGACCTCTGTGACAATCCCGAACTCTGTGACTTCAATCGGCTCGTCTGCTTTTAAAGATTGCAGTGGTCTGAACTCAGTAAGATTGGGTGTCGCAGTCATCTCAATTGGAGAAAATGCGTTTGGAGGGTGTGAATTAGATGATATTTACACATTCTCTAAAGTGCCCCCCACAATTTACGCCAACAGTTTCTCACCATATTCTTATTCATACGCAATTGTCACAACACCTGATACTTCCTTGGATAAATATAAGATTGAATGGAGTGACTTTCTTCACTTCAGGAAAAATTCTACTGATCCGGAGAAGGCTTATATCTATACGGTGGATACTCCTGGAGACTTGTTGAATCTGATTGATACTAATGATGCAGATGCTATTTCGAAACTTAAACTGATTGGCGAAATTAATGGAACCGATTTGTTAGTTCTTAATAAAATGGTAAACATTACCTCCCTTGATTTAAGCGAGGCGACTATCGTAAGCGGAGGTATGCCATACTATGACAAGGATAATGAGCGATTCGGAACTGAAGATAACACATTAGGGAATAAATGGGCTTATAATCTGAATCTAATACAAGAACTCGAACTACCAGAGAGTCTTATCAAAATTGGTTCATATGCGTTCAGCGGTAAAAAGTTTCTTATCCAAATTAATATTCCAGGGTCGGTAAGTTTAATAGGCTCGTTTGCTTTCGATGGTTGTACAGGTCTGAAAAAGCAAGCTTTGCAAGTGTAGAAAGTATTTGCAAGATAAAATTTAATAATTCATATTCTAATCCATTATACTTAGCCCATAATTTAGATATTAATAGAGAAGAAATAAAGGAACTTAATATTCCAAACACAGTCACATACATCGGCTCAAATGCTTTCGCTGGTTGCAGTGGTTTGATCTCTGTGACAATCCCGAACTCAGTGACTGAAATCGACTCGGGTGCTTTTAAAGATTGCAGTGGTTTGACCTCTGTGCCAATCCCGACCTCGGTGACTTCAATCGGCTCGGCGTCTTTTCGTGGTTGCAGTGGTTTGACCTCTGTGACAATCCCGAACTCGGTGACTTCAATCGGCGAGTCTGCATTCAGAGGTTGT
>JAIDPP010000188.1 GCA_029062725.1 Muribaculaceae bacterium
TTGTGATTGATCCCAAAATGGCATTCGGAACCGGACACCATGATACCACCTCTCAGATGATGGGTCACATACTCGAACTCTCTCTGAAAGGAAAAAAAGTTATCGACATGGGCACCGGAACCGGTATCCTCGCCTTTCTTGCCAAAATGAGAGGAGCCGGAATGGTGACAGGAATAGAAATTGATCATCCGGCCTACGAAAATGCTGTTGATAACGCCATGCTTAACAACTGCGATGTTCAATTCATTCATGGCGATGCCTCTGCTCTTGATACTCTCCCGGAGGCCGACGTATTTTTCGCCAATATCAACAGGAATATCATCCTTAACGATTTGGCACGTTATGCCTCTGTTCTGAAACCAGGGGGGACAATGCTTTTAAGCGGTTTCTATGAGGAGGATATCCCGATGATTCTTGAGGCAGCCCTAAAATATCAACTTAAAGAAAAATCAAGACTTGTGTCTGACGCCCGTTGGACTGCACTTAAACTCGAAAAAAACTTTTAGACTCCCTCCACTAAAATTTCTTAATGCCAGGAAACTGGTAATTAGAAATTTTAGTGGAGGATGACTTAGACCCCTTCTCCTTTAAAGTTATTGGTTTGCCCCGGATTGATGGTCATTCGATCCGGAACAAACTACCGTATGGAGGTTTTATTGTGTAATTTAACAATTATTGTAATATTTTTTATTCTTTTCTCTTGCATATACTCTAATTCCGTTATATCTTTGCACTCGGAAAAATAACCCGCTTTTTTACTTTACATACACATTATTAACCCAACGCCTATCGAAAGAAAATTTTACTTAACCAACATTCGACATCAGCATGGCAAATTATTCAAGCATGACCGATGAACAATTGGTCAAAGCTTACGCGGATGGCTCTAACTCAGCATTCGACATCCTTCTCAAACGTCATCAGAACCGTATCTTCAATTATATCCTACGAATCATCAAAAACGAGGATATCGCCAACGATATTTTTCAGGAGACTTTTGTGAAGGCTATCAACACTATCAAGCAGGGACGCTATACCGAAAACGGAAAATTCCCTGCATGGATTTCAAGAATCGCCCATAATCTCATAATCGACTATTATCGACAGGAGAAGGCGGAGAACATGCAGTCGTCCGACCTTACGGATATCGATGTC
>JAIDPP010000189.1 GCA_029062725.1 Muribaculaceae bacterium
GATATAAACACTTCATTTTAACATTCGTAAATTAGTTTAAACAACTTCATAATATTATTCTTCATGCCTGCCTTAGCTGAATAAATCAACCCGGCTTTCCTGAATTACATTCAACGGCTACCTTACCTGCGTGGCAAGCGAGATTGACTCAGTCGGGTAGAGGTGACGCAGATCCTCGAAAAGAGCCATGAAGTCAGTGGTCTCCCTCGCAAGTATCACCAGGTTGATGACGGTCTTGCCTTCGGTATAGTTATAGTCCATATAGGCATTGCTGAGATGGATCTTATGCTCATCAAGCACCCGGATATACTTCTCTTCCGTAGTAACGATCTCTGAAATCTTTATATGGACGATCCTTGACTCGGCCCCGTTGTGCATCCTATGTTCCCATTTCTCAATTCCGAGAAGGATAAAGAGTATAAGGATGGTGCAGAAGATCGAGAGGGTGTAAAGACCCAGTCCGACCGCCATCCCTATGGCCGCCACGATCCAGATACCGGCGGCCGTGGTAAGCCCCCGAACCGATCCCTTCATCTGGATTATTGCTCCCGCGCCAAGAAAACCGATACCGGAGACCACCTGTGCGGCGATTCGCCCGGGGTCGCCGTTCTTAAGCCCCATATATTCCTGCGGGACATATATGGAGAGAATCATCGCCAGGGTTGCGCCCATCGCTATGAGTGCGAACGTGCGCACACCGGCTATCTGGCCTTTACGCTTGCGCTCGGCGCCGACGCAGCTGCCTAAGATCAGGCTTAGTCCCAACTTGAACATCGAGGAGAGCGTATTGACCTCTATGGAATTTATCTGACTTATTATTTCTTCCCAGCTCATTTATCAAAATATTTATCGATATTGATTTGCAAACTCTCCCTATCCATCTACAAAAATAATATATTTCTCTGCTTAATCCAAATCCACGGGTGAAATGACGATGAAAGAGGGTGTGTCATAACGGCCCGTCTGGGTCGTTGGTTGAGATTTCGGCGTCGGTCACATACGTCAGTATGCTCCCGACAG
>JAIDPP010000019.1 GCA_029062725.1 Muribaculaceae bacterium
CTATAAGGGTTATATAAAGAAAAAAATATGAGGATAGCCAAGAATCTGACAGAATTAATCGGAAACACCCCGTTACTTGAAGTTAAGAGAATAGAGGAAAGCGAGGGTTTGAAAGCAAGAGTACTTGTAAAGATAGAGGCATTCAATCCGGGTGGGAGCGTGAAAGACCGCGCCGCGCTTGCCATGATAGAGGATGCCGAAAGTAAAGGCAATTTAAAACCCGGAGGAACGATAATCGAAGCTACAAGCGGGAATATGGGAATCGGCATAGCATGGGTCGCTTCCGTAAAGGGATATAAGGTAATTCTGACTATGCCGGACACCATGAGTATGGAACGTCAGAATCTGCTGAAAGCCTTGGGAGCGACATTGGTTTTGACCCCCGGAAGCGAAGGGATGAAAGGTGCGATCGCCCGTGCTGAAGCTCTACAGAAAGAGAATCCGGGTTCGATAATCCTTCGGCAATTTGAGAATCCGGCCAATCCCGCCGCCCATCGGCGCACTACCGGAGAAGAGATATGGCGCGACACCGATGGGAAAGTTGATATATTCGTGGCAGGGGTTGGAACGGGCGGGACCCTTAGCGGTACAGCCACTACCTTGAAGAAATATAATCCGGCGATAAAGGCCGTCGGAGTGGAACCGGAGAGTTCGGCTGTCCTTTCCGGTGGGAAAGCCGGTCCACACAAGATACAGGGCATAGGTGCCGGTTTCATTCCCGGTAACTATCGGGCGGATATAGTGGATGAGATTGTTGTGGTCGGTGACGATGAGGCGATCGCCGCTTCCAGAAAAATGGCGCGCATGGAGGGTCTTTTAGTCGGCATTTCTTCCGGAGCCGCTTTGGCAGCCGCTATCAGGGAGGCTAAGATAGAGGAGAATGAAGGAAAGACCATAGTAGCCCTCCTGCCCGATACCGGTGAGCGTTACCTGTCAACGCTTCTTTATGCTTTCGACGAATACCCGCTTTAAACTCTAATACGACATAAATATGTTTCTTCGGTCAAATAAAGACCGGCAGATGTATTCACCGGGCCTACATGGAAAAATGGCACCGGGAATAATTGGAAATAGCAAAATGCAATCCTGAAAAAGAAAAATCATGCAAAAAGATTTTCTTTTTCAGGATTTATTTTATAACTTTGCAGAATCCCGCTTGTTTTAACCCTCTTTAACGCGCCTGCGAGGTTCAGTTGCCGTTACAGGTCGGCAGCCGGAATGCGTAAAGGAAGGAGAAATTTAATAAGATTAGGTCTGAGTCAATTAAACCTTTGTAAAAAGCATGAGTGATAGATTGTACATATTTGACACGACTCTCCGCGACGGGGAGCAGGTGCCCGGTTGCCAGCTCAATACGGTAGAGAAGATTCAGGTTGCACGTCAGCTTGAAGAATTGGGAGTGGATGTGATAGAAGCCGGTTTCCCGGTTTCGAGTCCCGGTGATTTCAATTCGGTAATAGAGATTTCCAAGGCTGTGACATGGCCTACGATCTGCGCTCTGACCCGTGCTGTAGATAAGGATATCGAGGTTGCGGCGGAAGCCTTGCGCTTTGCCAAGCGCAAAAGAATCCACACCGGTATCGGAACCTCCGACTCGCATATCAGATATAAATTCAAATCCACGCGCGAGGAGATCCTCGAGCGTGCGATAGCTTGCGTGAAATACGCGAGGAAATTTGTAGAGGATGTGGAGTTTTACGCCGAGGATGCAGGCCGTACGGAGAATGAATATCTCGCCAGAGTGGTTGAAGCCGTGATCAAGGCAGGGGCAACCGTCGTCAATATTCCTGACACCACTGGCTATTGTCTTCCTTCAGAATATGGCGCGAAGATAAAATACCTGATGGATCATGTTGATGGAATCGATAAGGCTATAATCTCCACCCATTGCCACAACGACCTCGGGATGGCCACCGCAAACACAATGGCCGGTGTGATCAACGGCGCTCGGCAGGTTGAGGTGACTATCAACGGAATCGGAGAGCGTGCGGGCAATACGTCTCTGGAGGAAGTAGCGATGATCGTGAAATGCCACCGGGAGCTTGATAGAACCACCCGCTGCAACACGGGAGAGCTATCTCCTGTAAGCCGGCTGGGCTCCTCTGTGATGCGTTTGCCGGGGCGGCC
>JAIDPP010000190.1 GCA_029062725.1 Muribaculaceae bacterium
CCGAAGCTCCGCGGGATAGTCTAACTATCATGTTTTTTCGCACTGCTAAATTACAAAAAATATTTGAAATATGCAACAGTCAGGGCGTTTTTTTTTGAAAAATTACTTGTAATTCATCATTTTTCCGGATCTAAATTAAATGAGAGGCCCGACTGCCTTTGCAGGTCAATCGGGCCGAAGCTGATTACTACAAACGTTTGGAAGACGAAGATTTTATAATAAACCCTTAATGCAGTTCGTCAGCTAAGTCTTGAAGTTCAATGGCAATGGTATGGAGAGCATTGCGGAGTGTCTCCAACTCCTCGTCTGTAAACTCGCATGGCTTCCCATTCTTAAGATTATGATTCAGTTTCTGACTGAACCAGCTTCCGGACTTGCCGAAGAAGCGTTCAGCTATATAGGCGCCGTTGATGACCCGGAGCAGATCTTCACGCTCCATGAATTTAATTTTTGAAAGAATCGGGTCTTTCATTGTTTTTTCATTATCTGCCATAACTTTTATTTTTAGAACCCCCTCAACTCTCCCCCGGAGAGGGAGGAGAGAGGGTTTTTGGTTTAGTCTTTCATCACTCTTGTGAGTTGGACTCTGATTTCAGCTTTGAACTTTCTTCTCTGCTCCCGGTCTCTTATCAACCTTAGATTATTGAGCATCCCTATCAGTTCCTGAAGCTCTTTCTTAAATACTTCGTCTTCCATTTTTGAAGTTTTTAAGGGTTAAACATGTTATTGATCTCTTGTTCTTTTGAACACTACAAAGTTAGTAAATATTTCGTTACTATCCAAATTTTCAGCAACTTTTTTTCAAAATAATCCTTTATTCTTCTTTCTTCAATGAACAGAATGAAACATGAAACGTGTAAGCTTAAAACGGCGAATCTCCCGCCGGCACTCTTGCCGCACGGGAGATTCTATAGAGAAATTAAAATCGGTCAAATATCAGAGAGATTATTCGAAGAGCAGATAATCTTGAAAGTAAGATCGTCATACTCTTTGCTTAGTTCGGCGGCCTTCCTGTTAAGTTCCTTACGTCTGTCCTCGAGTTGTTTCTGTTCCTGTTTAACATCCTCGATTTCCTTCTTGAGTTTTCCGGCCTTTGCGGCGTTCTGTTCATCTGCGATAAAACCTCCGAAGAAATGGCGGTATAGGACATCATAACATTCGGCGCGATATTTCTCCACATTCTCGCGGGCCTCCTGCGCTACTTTGCCCGGATTAATAGAGAAAATCCATCCGCAGACGAATTTCAGAGGGAGACAGAACATTTCGCGGGTGCGACCATCTGCCCCAACTGCCGTCATTATGACGGTGGTTGCTCCCACGAGGTAATCCTCGTTAAGTTTTCGGCGTTGAGGTTCCACATCGATTCCGAGTGCGTCACAGATAGGGCGGATCGGCACGAAGAAGCCGTCCTCTTTGCGGTAGGCGGTAATGGCGATACCATTCACCGACCCTATTTTAATTTCTCTCATTGTAAATAAGATTTAATTATTTGGAAATATTTCCACCGCAAAGTTAATAAATATTTCATATATTATATTATCAAATCATATATTTTTATAATTAAATCACACATTTTTTCTTTTCTATCAGTTTTAAGGGTTCTTCTCCACTTTCCGGTTTCTCCACGCATCGCTGAAAGAGGCAGCCAGGATGGAGAGGAACGTATAAAGAATCGGCCCGACCGGTGTAGAG
>JAIDPP010000191.1 GCA_029062725.1 Muribaculaceae bacterium
CTTCAACACCAAGAAGGAGAAAAAGAACGACCGGGTGCAGGCGAAGGAGGTGAAGACCGAGATACCTCAGCCAAAAATAGTCGGGAAGATAGATCTCGAGAGCGCCGGAAAGCCGTCACCCGCTCCCGAGAAGCCGAAGGTATCTCCGGGTCCTGAAAAGAAGGAGGAGAAGGTGCGAGCGGCTGCTCCGGCTCCGGCTGCTCCTGTAACACCTAAGGAGGAAAATAAGCCTGCTCCCGCTCCGGTCGCGGAGGTGCGTCAGGAAAAGAAGCCGTCTGCCACCGCCGACAGCAGGCAGAACGAGGCAAAGAAAGAGTCAACTACAAAAGATAAATCAGTGAGCAATAACCATCATCCTGAAGGGAAAGAGACTGCGGCTCCCGCATCCCCCGAGACTCAGGGCGCGGAACAGCAGGGCGACAGCAAGGTGTTCCGCTTATCGACCCCGACACAGGGTCCGGAATTAAAAGTGGTCGGCAAGATCGACCTTTCAGCACTAAACCAGGCCACGCGTCCGCGCAAGAAAAGCAAGGCTGACCGTAACCGCGGAGCAGCACAAGGAGGCGATTCCGACCGCAAGAAGCGTAAGCGCATAGGGAAGGAGAAGGTGGATATCGAGAAGGCCGCTTCCCAACCCGGGTTCGGCTCCGACAGCCGCAAGAAGGAGCGCGGAGGTCAGGGAAATGCCGGCAACGGTGCCCAGGGCGGCCGTAACGGTGGCGGACGCAACGGTGCCCACGGAGGCCAGAATGGCCAGAACGGTCAGAACAATGCCCAGGGGGGACGCAGCCGCGGAGGACGCAACCGCGATGATCGTCGCCAGAACAAACCCGAGGTGAATGCCGAGGATGTTCAGAAGCAGGTAAAGGAGACGCTGGCGCGCCTTACCAACAAGACCACCAAGAAGAGCGTCAAATGGCGTAAAGAGAAACGCGAGGAGATGCATAACCGCGAACTGGAGAATCAGCAGCGCGAGGCAGCCGAGAGCCGCGTGATAAAGATCACGGAGTTCGTGACCGCCAACGATCTGGCCAATATGATGGATGTGCCTATCAACAACGTAATCGCAACCTGTATGAACCTCGGGGTGATGGTATCCATCAACCAGCGTCTTGATGCAGAGACGATCAATATAGTTGCCGAGGAATTCGGATTCTCCACAGAGTTTGTCAGCGCCGACGTGACCGAGGCCATCGAGACTGTCGAGGACAGCGAGGAGGATCTTGAGAGCCGTCCGCCGATCGTGACGGTTATGGGTCATGTTGACCACGGTAAGACATCGCTTCTCGACTATATACGCAAGTCGAACGTGATCGCCGGTGAGGCAGGAGGCATCACGCAGCATATCGGAGCCTACAACGTCAAGCTTGCTGACGGACGCCATATCACATTCCTCGACACTCCGGGTCATGAGGCCTTCACGGCGATGCGTGCCCGAGGCGCGAAGGTGACCGACCTTGCCATCATCATAGTGGCGGCCGATGATGACGTAATGCCCCAGACCATCGAGGCTATCAATCATGCTTCCGCGGCCGGTGTGCCGATGGTTTTCGCCATCAACAAGATAGACAAGCCTGCGGCTAATCCTGACAAGATAAAGGAGGAACTCGCAAATATGAACTATCTCGTGGAGGAGTGGGGAGGCAAGTATCAGAGCCAGGATATTTCGGCCAAGAAGGGTATAGGCGTCGAGGAACTGATGGAAAAGGTTCTTCTCGAAGCTGAGCTTCTCGAACTCAAGGCTAACCCCAACCGTAATGCCATCGGCTCGGTAATCGAGTCGTCGCTTGACAAGGGTCGCGGTTATGTGGCAACCGTGCTTGTACAGAACGGTACGCTCCATGTCGGCGACGTCATTCTGGCCGGAACTCATTTCGGAAAGGTAAAGGCGATGTTCAACGAGCGTAACCAGCGTGTCACGGAGGCCGGACCGGCAACTCCGGTGCTTATACTCGGATTGAACGGCGCTCCGACGGCCGGAGATACTTTCAACGTGCTCGATACGGAGCAGGAGGCACGGGAGATCGCCGGAAAACGCGAGCAGCTGCAGCGAGAGCTCGGGTTGCGTACCAAGAAGCGTGTCGGACTCGAAGAGCTTGGACGTCGCCGCGCGCTCAACGACTTCCACGAGCTCAACCTCGTGGTCAAGGGAGATGTTGACGGTTCGATCGAGGCTCTTTCGGATTCGCTCCTCAAGCTCTCGACGCCGGAGGTGCAGGTCAACGTGCTGCATAAGGGCGTGGGCGCCATCTCCGAATCCGATGTCACTCTGGCCGCGGCTTCGGATGCTATCATCATCGGTTTCCAGGTTCGTCCTTCCGCGGCCGCAAAGCGAGAGGCTGAGAAGGAAGGCGTGGAGATACGCCTGTACTCTGTTATATAC
>JAIDPP010000192.1 GCA_029062725.1 Muribaculaceae bacterium
GGTGCCATCCGCGTCGCTACGCCGGAAAGATATAATGTTTTTTTCCACAACTATGATTTCACGCCGATGGATTTCGTAGTAGAAATTCTGAAAACCGTTTTTTATAAAAATGACTTTGAAGCTACTTCCCTCATGCTCGACGTTCACCATAGGGGGAAGGCTCTTGTGGGGAATTACAGTTATGATATCGCCGCGTCGCGTCAGAAATTTGCTACTGATATCGCACGTCGGCAAGGCTATCCGTTGAAAATAACCGTTGAACGCTCCTGAATATATGGAAGATAGAGAAGAAAGAGAGATAGGATTGAGCGAGATGCTTAATTTCGTGTTTGCCGTGATGAATAATACGGCGTTAAAAGAGCGGCAGGAGTATATAACTCCTGAGTTTTTCCTATGGACCCTTACGGAATATGAAAGATTCGGTTTTCATGAAGTTCTTACAAGGCTGGGAGGGTCGCCCCGGCGTCTTCAGCGTTGTCTGAATCATGGTCTTTGTGATGGAGCGATACCTGCCGGGATCGATCCTGAGGAGGCAGGTATCGAGGTGAAACTTTCGGTCGGGATGCAGAGTCTATTAGACAATGCCTTGCAGACCGTGATTTATTCGGGTCGGAATGAGATCGGTATGGAGCATATTCTGGCGTCACTTCCGGACCTTCCCGATTCCTGGGCCGGTTATGCCTTGCGTGAAGAAATAGAAGGGTCGCGCGCCGATTATCTGCGCGTACTCTCGGATGTTTACGAGGATGAAGCCACGGATGTAAACACGCATGCTCCCCTAAACCGGGAGTCCGAGGAAGAAGAGACTTTGAAATGGACAGAGGGGAGGGAACCGGAATGTGAACTTATCTGTATCAACGACCATCTTGAAGATCGCAATCCCTTGATAGGGCGCGAGGCTGAACTCGAACGGACAATTCAGGTGCTATGTCGCAAAGATAAGAACAATCCGCTGCATATTGGCGAACCCGGAGTTGGGAAAACTGCATTGGTATATGGTCTGGCGCGCAGGATCGAGGAGGGCAATGTTCCGGATGACCTCAAGGGAGCAAAGATCTATAGCCTCGATTTAGGAGGGATGCTTGCCGGCACCCAGTTCCGGGGAGATTTTGAAAAACGTCTCAAGAAAGCAATGGAGGATGTAAGCGCTCTTCCCGGCTCGATAGTCTATATTGACGAGATTCATAATCTTGTAGGAGCAGGGGCTACCGGAGAAGGTTCAATGGATGCTTCCAATTTGCTGAAACCTTATCTCGAATTGGGGAGAATACGTTTTATCGGCTCTACCACCTTCGATGAATATAAGCGTTATTTTTCGAGGAGCAAGGGATTGGTCAGACGTTTCAGTCGGATTGATATAGATGAGCCGAGTGTGGAGGAGGCGATCGAAATCCTATCCCAGCTGCGTCCATCATACGAGAAATTCCACGGAGTGAGATATCTCCCGGAAGCGTTGGAGTTTGCGGTAAAGGCCGCTGCACGCCATATCAATGACCGTTTCCTTCCCGACAAAGCCATCGATCTTATGGATGAAGCAGGCGCATACCTGAAAGCACACAGGGAAGAGGAAGAAGAGGAAACTATAGGAGTCAAGCTTATTTCTAAAATCCTCTCAAATATATGCAAGGTCGAAGCCTTAGCCGAGGAATCGGATAACAAGGAATCTCTCGCTACTCTCGAAGAGCGGATAAGCGCGCGTCTGTTCGGACAGCCGGCTGCCGTGACTTCGGTCGTCGAAGCCGTGCATCTTGCCAAGGCTGGACTTTCGGAGGAGACCAAACCGTTGGCTTCGCTTCTTTTCGTAGGTCCTACCGGAGTGGGAAAAACAGAACTTGCCAAAGCTCTTGCTGAGGAATTGGGTGTAGGATTCCTTCGATTCGATATGAGCGAATATGCGGAGAAACATACAGTAGCCAAACTTATCGGGTCACCAGCCGGCTACGTCGGATATGACGACGGTGGTCTGCTTACTGACGCGGTAAGAAAGACACCGGGATGCGTGTTGCTCCTTGACGAAATCGAGAAAGCGCACCCTGATATCTACAATATCCTTCTTCAAGTGATGGACTACGGCACTCTGACCGATAACAAGGGTCAGCGGGCGGATTTCCGGAATGTAGTAATGATAATGACCTCCAATGCGGGGGCGCGCTATGCGTCGCAGGCTAATGTCGGATTCGGAAGCGAGGTTTCATCAGGAGCAGCTATGCTGACAGAGGTGAAGAAACGATTCCAGCCTGAGTTTATCAACCGTCTTTCGGACGTAGTAGTCTTCAACGATATGGATCGTGCGATGGCTCGTCTTATCCTTGCCCGGAAACTTGATGATTTGCGCCACAAACTGGAGAAGAACAAAGTCACTCTCTCACTCTCTGAGGAGGCTATGGAGATTCTTCTTGACAAAGGATTTTCGAAGCAGTATGGAGCGAGGGAAATCGACCGCACCATTCAATCGTCTCTGAAACGTCTGTTGGTGAAGGAGATTCTTTTCGGCTCCCTTAAGGAAGGAGGAGTGGCCCGGATAGAGGTTAATAAAGACGGTAGCCTACGCCTAACATCAGATTGTTCGGATTCTTGAAATTTCCGAGGCCGTATCCGATGTTAAGGAAGAGGTTTCGAGTTATGAACGCCTTGAAAATCAGTTGCTGGTAGAAATACTTATCCCCTTTTGGATTGATGATGTTGACGCCGACTCCTGCGTTGATGGAGAAGAGAGGGGTGGTCAGTTCAGCATGGGCCGAGATGCCCGCTGCAATCTGCTTGCTGAAAGGAACCGGATTGAAGCGTATCTGTTCGTAATGGGTATCCTCGATCCAATATGGTCTTTTCCCTGCACTTTTATCCCATTTCAGATCCAAGGCAGCTCCAACGGCCACCCATCGGTTGAGCGTAATCATGGGAGCGACCTGGATTCCCGCCACCGGAAAGCGTCCGGGTACAAGATTTTCGGCATCCTCAATCACTATCTCACCCTCTTCGTTGAGAATGGGGGTCGGCACTTCGACGGTACGTTTTCTCCATGAGCCGAAACCGATAAAGTCGATAAACCATTTTTTACGGTCTGCCTCCTCTTCAAGGGCTCGGTCATGGAATGAGACCTTTGGATGTGACGACAGGGCATATTCCGCTCCGATGGCTATACCTGCGGAATTGAGTCCTGAGTTACGCCATGATGTATTTCCGTTGGAGAAATGCGTTCCACAAAGAGCCATAGTGAGGTTGAAATCGTCGGTAATCGCATATTTTAACTTTAGTCTTACCCCCATGTGAGCGGTGACGACCGTGCTGATTACGGCTGTGGCGTCAGGGAAGTCGCCGCCGTTGTCGTTCCAGCCGGCTGCAATTCCGAACTGCCATTCATATCCCAGGGAAAGACGCGGGGAGAAATGTTTGAAGGGTGCCCCCTGAGTGGCGTAGATTGATCCGGGAGTGGAGAGCATCTCCTGCCGTCCGGGAAAGAAAGTGGGACCGAGACCGAAACCGGTGTATAGACCAGGATAAAGAATTCCTTCCCGGCTTTCAGGACTGAACCTGAAAGTAAGATTGAAGTCTGCTGCGACACTGCTTCTTATAGGCTTGTTCCATTGGTTCTCTCCCTTGAGCCAGCTTGCGGTACCCAATACGTAGGAGGGTAGCACTTCAAGCCCCGCGTTCCATGCAAGGGGGAGGGAGAATCCTCCGGGAACGGAATCGTTTGAAGAGGAGGTATGTGATTGGAAAAATCCGGTCGAGGAGGCATGGACCGGAAGAAAGGCCAAGAGTGAACAAAGGATGAGTGAGAACCCAAAAAGACGTTTCATTGTAATCTCAATTAGTTTTTCTCCTGTGAGTTAGAACGAGATCCGGAGAAAACCGGAAATCCGGCGCAAAATTAACTAAAATTTTTCAGATGTACTCCTTTCTTTATTGATATAGTTTCTTTTCCTCTTCCATTTGTTTATTTTTTTCGCTAAATTTGCATTTATGGTATTCGGACTATCCAATGAAATGAATTTCTTTCCCGACCCGAGGCTCGGGGAACCAGACGGTCTCTTCGCAATTGGAGGCGACCTTTCTCCGGAGCGCCTGTTGGAAGCTTACAGTATTGGTGCTTTCCCCTGGTATTCTTTCCGCTCGAAGGGGGAGGACGGACCGTGGTGGTATTGCCCGATGCGGAGGTTCGTCATATTTCCTGATGAGATTCATGTTTCACATTCAATGCGGACAATGCTCAACAAGGGGGAGTGTGACGTTACGTTCAATCATGCTTTCGAGGATGTTATCCGCGGCTGCGCCGAACATCGCATAGATGAGCCCGGGGCATGGCTTGGAGAGGATATGATCGAGGCATACTCCAAACTATATGCGATGGGGTTCGCCGCGAGCGTGGAGATATGGAAGGATGGAGCGTTGGTCGGCGGACTGTACGGTGTCACGATCGGCAACGTTTTTTTCGGGGAGAGCATGTTCTCGAGGATTCCCGGTGCAAGCAAGCTCGCGCTAATACATCTTGCCCGCATGATGTCAAAGCGGGGAGGTCTGATGATCGACTGCCAGTTTGAGACTCCCCATCTGAAATCTATGGGTGGACGCATCATTTCATACGAAGAATATCTTGAGATCATCCGCCGTCCGCAGTGGATACCTCCGAGGGGGGAATAAACGAATACTATTAAGTTTATTAGATTCCAAAATGTAATTATTTTATTTTATTTACCTTTAATTATTTAAAAAATGATGTCTTCTCAATATCAAAAAGGCAAATTCTATACTCTTCCGGTACTGGGAATAGCCACGGAAGGAGAGTATTGTTATTTCAAAGTTGATGCTTCCGGAAAGGAATATCTGATCCGGATGTTTAATTTCCAGAAAGAGGATGAATATGTAAGGAATTTAAAACACCTTCCGGTCATGGCCAAGGACGTTCATGGCGATAATGTCGTTTTTGTCCAGAATTTCGCACAGATGTTCGGAAAGGATTATGATCCGAACACACCTCATTCCTTTATAGTGCAACGTCATATCAGTACACTCCCCGACGGTAGAAGATATTACGACATTAAAGATACCCGGGGAGTCCCTTTCCGGCTTAAAACGGGGAATCGCGTATATCTTCAGCCTTATCAAAGAATCAACTGCCGGGTCACGGCCAGTTCAATCAATAAGCTTGAGGTGGAATATATTCCGGAACGACGCAACAGCGCCGAAGTGGTGAGTCCGGAGAAATTTCTTGCAGAGAGCGGTCTTGCGCCCGATACCGCCGAATTAGTGAGGGGACTTTTCCTGCGGCTGCCTCGTTTTTCGACGGCTCGCGAATATCTATCCGACGGAAACGAAGAATGGGCGGTAAAAGCTATCCTGTCGGTTCCATCGGTGTGGAAGTGGGGATTGAACCTTAAAAACAAGAACCGTAAGAAACTTCTTGAGGCTTATCAACGCCTGTCGCTCTACCTTCTTGAGGAATCGCGCTACCTGATGGCCTTTTCCGATTCCGAACGCGCTAATTTTCAAGAGTGGATAGGACGAAAGGTCGAGAAGACGGAGACTTTTATGGAGGTAATAAGACTTGTCGATATGAACGAGCATAGCAAAGAGATCGACAGGATATTGCATAAACTGCGTAATTCCGGATTTATTTACCACCCGGAGGAGAAGATGGAGCTTCTTGTCGCGATCTTCTCGCTATATCCCAATCTGCTTGAAGAACGTATCGATACCATTCTCGACATTATACGCGACACAAACTGGAGCAGGCGTCTGAATTCCTTCAAGAATGCCTTCCGAATCTTCATGCTCTATTATATCAAGAGCCACCGCGACCGTGTGAACCGAGAGGCTTTCCGCAGTGATGAAAGTTCCAACCAGCTTCTTAACAGGATGGTGCGTGCGATAGGATATCTCCTGCTGATGAGCAGCGATCGTGACCGCGATGATGTGGATGTGCCGCTCTATAAATCGATTCTTTACCATTATCTATAGTTTGTCAGAGTCAAGAA
>JAIDPP010000193.1 GCA_029062725.1 Muribaculaceae bacterium
GCCCTACAGTGTATTCCCCTTTGCCACAGCCGAGTTCCACCACAATAGGACGCTCCTCCGTGAAGAAGCCGCCGTTCCAGCTCCCCTTATGCGGGAAACCGTTTTTAAGAAGTTCCTCACGGGGATATTCAAGCGCGCACCTGAATCCCTTCATGTCGGCAAATTTCTTTAGCTTGTTTTTTCCCATCTCTTATGAAGTTGTCTTTTTATTTGATTAGCTTCGCTATCCTTACTTTTCCGTCGGCGGTCGCACGAACAATTATCATATCCTCTCCATCAGGGAAAAGCAGTGAGGTTTCCTCTGTCCCTCCGGCAGCACGCGAGAGCATCTTGCCGTCGGCAGAAAAGAGCGAAACTTCGGTCAGAGGCGTCGCGCTACGCACCACGATCGCGCTGCCTGAACGCCCTATCGAGATATCCGTGCAGTCAACCTCCACGGCTTCAGCTATCGAAACATCCTCCGAAATCCGGAAACCGTTCCACACCGGAGCTCCCTTCCAGCGGGTCGAGTCGCCTTTATTCACATAAAGAGTAACCTTTGAAGTATCTATGCCGGCGAATGAATTCACAGTGGCTTCCGGAATATCACTGCAGAGCGTCACTTGCACTTCCGACAGGTTCGGCATCGATGCAAAAGCGAAATCTTCTATCCTTTTCACACTCTCTCCTACGGCGATCGCCACAGCGGGAGCCCCCTTATACGCGCCCTCTCCCACTGTGGAGGCATTCACTTTCAGCAGCTCCTCCGAACCTGCGCCAAAAGAGAAAAGTTCAGGGTGATTGGCCGCCATGCCTACTATCCTCTCCAACGCTCCGGCTCCGAAAAACGCGCCCTCCCCCATTCTGCACGAAGAGGAATAGTCGATCCTTTCAAGGCTCTCGGCGTAGGCGAAAGCGTAAGCTCCGATTTCCGAGGCATTGACCAGAGATATCCTCTTGACGGCCGTATTCTCGAAAGCGTGCTCTCCTACCTTATCGATCCGCGAAGGTAGGTTTATCTCCTCCAGACGGCTGCAACCGGCAAACGCGTAAGGAGGGATTTCAGCGAGGGTGGATTGGCCGAACTCGACTTTCGTCAGCGATGCGCAGTTGTTGAAGGCACCTCTGCCGATCTTGGTGAGTCCCGACGGCAGTTTTAATGTCCGGATCCCGCTGCCGATCAGCATATAGGCCGGGAGCTCACCATCCTTAAATCCGGTGGCGCCGAACCAGTTCCCATCCTTCATCTCAACCCCCTTTACCGAAAGAGCCGAGAGGTCAAGGGTCTTTACCTCCGCCGAGAGGCTGTGAAGCAGAGTCAGGTCAGCGCCGGTCGCGGCGCCGCGAAGCACCACCGTCTCATCCTTGGTAGTGCTTAGTTTCTCCATCTCCCCGGGAAGGGAGCCGGTGGTGAGGGATATTTCAAGGGCGGCTCCGGGAAAGGCCGCAAATAGGATCATCCCGGTTATAATCGTCGTTTTCATCAGTTCACTACAAGTATTTTGGCCACGGCCGCATAACCCGAATTATCAGGACCGCCGGAAGCCAGCACATAATAGACCCCGCTTCTCACTCTCTTCATGTTATGGTTGGTCACGTCCCAATGTGTCGAGCCCTGGACTGCCCGGTCGAGTTCCTTGATGAGATTGCCCGCGCTGTCGGTGATCTTCACTACCGCGCCATCCTCAAGCCCCTCGATTGTCACATAGCCGTAGAAATCGGGACGCACGGGATTGGGATATGCCACAGCCTTTCCATCCTCAACTCCCTCTACCGACGCCGCTGAAAGATAAAGCTCGGCGAGTCCCGAAGCGGTCGAGACCATCATCGAGTTGTTGGAGGGGTTATAGGCCATAAAATAGACTATGTTGTCCGGAAGCATGGAGTTTTCGGTGGTGTATGTCTTGATTATCTCGGTCCCGGAGGCTGAGGTACATGTGATTCCGCCCCCGTTTGTCGCAAACCATTTACGTCCGTAACCGTCGATCGCTATATGGTTCATCTCCACGTCGCCAAGCAGATAGTCTGCGTAGTTTGTACCGTCGTTACGCGGAACCTTTACACGGTTCACCCTTGTATCGCCCGACGCGGCCACCTCGCGCGGGTTAAACCAGAACACGCCGCGGTCATATCCGACCCATACGTTTCCGGTCGCCGGATCCTCGACCATCGTCCGGAAACGGTTATGTTCCAACTGTTTCCCGTCCTGATCGTATATGATCGAGGTGAAAGTGTAGGCCCTGTCGTCGGAGCGGTTGTCAAGGGTGCCCTGATGGTCGATCACACGCAGCACATTGTTGTTGTGTATGGCGAGGGCTATGATATTCCTGTTGGCCGATGCCTTGAGGGGAAGCACGATGGATACATGAGAGGAGGCTGTATTATCGAGCTCCCATCTCTTCATGGGCCTGTAGGTCTCTTTTGAGACGGTAGCCAGACGGGCCTCGGGAGTCCAGTGCCAGAGCTCCATCTTATCTTTGTCAAGATTGTTATAAAGCACCCATAGGTTTCCATAGCTGTCGAAAGCCGGTGCCCCGAAAGATGTATATCTGGACGTTTTGGAGTTCGGCTCCACTATTCCGACAAAACGCAGGGAATCTGCCTCGGCATCGTTATAGCGGCTGAATCTCAGGGATGCGGGAGGGTTGGCGAGATTCAGCTTCAGGATACCGCTCATCACCGACCCGCAATAGGCCACATCCGGGTCATTAGGGTCTATGGCGAGACCGTTAGGGTTTCCCAATGTCAGTTCCTTGAGACCAGGTGAGACGGCGGCGATGGAATATGGTGTCCAGTCAGTGCCGTTTAACCCGCTGATATAATCCGGCACGGGAGGCTCGATTGAAGTGAAGTTATAATCTATTCCGTGGTTGCGGACAAGCATCCCGTAACGGTCGCTATAGGCCATAGAGCCTGAATTGTAGCAATTGGCCGCGTTTGCCGATATCACGGTTCCGGTATGAGGCCATACGTTGTTGTCAGGCTGAGCCTCAAACTCCAGAACACCGTTAAGACCGAAATTGACCCAGAAGTATTGGCCGTTGCAGCCGGAAGTGATCTTCCAGAAGGCCATATCGGGCTTACGGTAATGCGTCGAAAGGGAATTCCAGTCAAGCATATATACATCACGCGGAGTATCCACCAGAAGACCGTCCTTGACTCGCTCCGTACCCATAACATAGGTTAGGAAAAACGGTTCCACTTTCATG
This sequence comes from Muribaculaceae bacterium, assembly GCA_029062725.1. Lineage (GTDB taxonomy): Bacteria > Bacteroidota > Bacteroidia > Bacteroidales > Muribaculaceae > Lepagella. Next base: position 3,189 of record JAIDPP010000193.1, read on the forward strand.
GTGCTGTCGCCGGCCGTGATAAAGGAGATATAACCATCCTCTCCCTCTCCTCCTCTCATATAGAGTCGGTGGCGGAGTTGAGTAAGCATCGACACGTTGTCAGTACCCTCGATCTTGACAAGATCCGATCCGGGGCGCGGAGATGTATGATAAAGGCCGTCGGAGGTGCCTACGAAAACCTTGCTGTCGAAAGCCACGGCCGCCTGAACCTGACGGTCCAGGACCCGGGTTGTGAAAATCTCACCTTTTTCATCGTCTATTCCGAGGTAGCCGAAATCAGTCGCCACATACGCCTGATTGGCATACGGAGCGAATGTTATCGAATTTATCTTCTTGGTGTAGCCCTCCGCAAGTTTTAAGCCCGGGATATTCACAACTTTCCCGTTATCGTATATGAGGTCGATATTTCCGTCGGAATATCCGACCATGAGATAGTTCTTCTCGAAATTATATTCGGCGGTGACGACCACCGGAGAGGAAAGCATGTCGCCGATATTGAGCCATTTGGTCTCGCGTTCCCCCTTATCATAGCGGAAGAGTGAATTCGAGATATAGGAAAGATCGGTGGCAAAGCTGTAATAAGGCTGGTTGCCGCTCAAGAGGTATGTATATTGCGGAGTATCTATGATTCGCTGGAGATAATTCGAATAGGTAGGATGCAGCCGCCATTGGTCGGCCTTCGCATGGCCGGCAATCAGCGCTATGATCCCCATTATAATAAATATTATTCTTTTCATCTATCCTATCTTTGAGGTAAAGGTCTTTGGATTAACGGGGCAATCCCCCTCTGTCGAGAAAATCGGCGAGCGCCCGCATGGCTCGTCCGCGGTGAGAAATGGCGTTTTTCTCCTCCGCCGACATCTCCGCAAAACGCTTCCCTGTCTCATCTGCCACGAAAACAGGATCATAACCGAAGCCGTTCTCCCCACCGGGAGTTTCCGCGATCCGGCCCTCTACCCTACCCTCGAACAGATATTCTTTTCCCTCCATAATAAGGACCACAGCAGTGGAGAAGTGCGCCTTCCTGTCGGCGCTCCCTTCCATATTCTTCAGGAGCTTCATCATATTGGCTTCCGAATCATGGCCCGGCCCGGCATATCGGGCCGACATCACGCCCGGCTCCCCGCCAAGCGCATCGACCATCAGGCCCGTATCGTCTGCGAAACAGTCATAACCGTAGCGATCATAAATCCAGCGGGCTTTTATCAGGGCGTTCCCTTTAAGATCGGGGGCGGTTTCAGGGATATCGTCGCTACACCCGATATCCGTCAAGGAAAGTATTTCAAATCTCCCGGCGAGAATTTCACGTGCCTCGTCGAGCTTATGTCGGTTGTTGGTGGCAAACACCAGTTTCTTCAATTCTTTATCCATTATCTTTTTAACGAGATAACAGCCGCTATATTATAGTTTCGGGGTCTCATCATATCCGAATGATATAGTGAGACCCCGAAAATTACTCTATCTGCAAATTTACACAACGATATTCACGATTTTTCCCGGAACGACGATTACCTTACGGGGAGTCTTGCCGCCCAGCCACTTCTCGGCAGCCGCGTCGCCGAGCGCGAGTTTCTCGACCTCCTCCTTGGGGAGCCCTGCCGGAACCTCTATCATAAAGCGTGTCTTGCCGTTGAAGCTGACAGGATATTTCACGCTGTCCTCAACCAGAGCGGCAGGATCGTATGAAGGCCACGCGGCATCTGCAACGCTCCCGGTCTGTCCCAGACGATGCCAGAATTCCTCGGCGATATGGGGTGCGAAAGGAGCTATCAGGCGCGTGATGATCTCCATTGCCTCACGGTTGGTGGATTTGAGGGAGGTAAGCTCGTTAACAGCGATCATGAAGGCTGCAACTGAAGTGTTGAAAGAGAAGTTCTCGATATCTTCCGTAATCTTCTTTATCAGCTTATGCACGGCCTTCTTCTCCTCGCGCGTCATCTCTTTCTCCGGCTCTTTCTCCGCCTTCTCGAAGAGGCCCCAGAGTTTCTTCAGGAAGCGGTTCACGCCGTCGATACCGTTGGTGTCCCAGGGTTTCGACTGCTCCACGGGTCCGAGGAACATCTCGTAGAGACGCAGTGTGTCGGCACCGTAACGCTCCACGATATCATCCGGATTTACCACGTTGAACATCGATTTCGACATCTTTTCCACCGCATAGCCGCAGATATATTTGCCGTCCTCAAGTATGAACTCGGCATCGGCATAATCGGGGCGCCACTTGCGGAAAGCCTCCGTGTCGAGGATGTCGTTGCTTATGATATTCACATCGACGCGTATCGGGGTGGTGTCATAATCCTTGCGCAGTCCGTGGCTGACGAAGGTATTCGTGTTCTTGATTCGATAGACGAAGTTCGTGCGCCCCTGGATCATCCCCTGATTCACGAGTTTCTTGAAAGGTTCCTCCTCGCAGACGAGTCCGAGGTCGTAAAGGAATTTATTCCAGAAACGCGAGTAGATGAGATGACCTGTGGCGTGTTCGGCCCCCCCGACATAGAGGTCAACGTTACGCCAGTATTCATCAGCCTCCTTGCTTACCAGCGCATTGTCGTTATGAGGATCCATGTAGCGGAGATAATAGGCGGAGGAGCCTGCGAAACCGGGCATGGTGCATACTTCTATAGGATAACCTTCCGGAGTGGTCCAGTTTTCGGCGCGCCCCAATGGAGGTTGCCCGTCTTCCGTCGGCTTGTAGCTCGACACGGGAGGAAGCAGAAGCGGCAGCTCCTTCTCATCCATCAGATATGCTGTGCCATCCTTATAATAGACCGGGAACGGCTCGCCCCAGTAACGCTGACGCGAGAAGATGGCGTCGCGGAGACGGTAGTTGGTCTTTACCTTTCCGAGACCCTCCTCCTCGATAAATCTTTTTGTCTTGGCAATGGCTTCCTTCACCTCAAGGCCGTTAAGGTCGAGTTTGGGTCCGCATGAGTTGATCATTTTCCCCTCCTTGGCGTCGAAACTCTCCTCCGATACGTCAGCTCCCTCTATGAGGGGCACGATCGGGAGGTCGAAATGACGCGCGAAGGCATAATCTCGGGAGTCATGCGCCGGAACGGCCATAATGGCGCCCGTTCCATATCCGGCAAGCACATAGTCGCTTATCCAGATCGGTATCTCTTTCCCGGTAAGGGGATTGACCGCGTAGCTGCCGGTGAATACTCCCGATACTTTCTTCTCTATCTGGCGTTCGCGCTCTGTCTTATGCTTCACTTCGTCAAGATATTTCCTGACGGCCTCCTCCTGCGCGGGAGTGGTGAGAAGATCCACATACGCCGATTCCGGAGCGAGCACCATGAAGGTGACACCGAATATCGTATCGGCACGTGTGGTGAAGATCTCAAGTTCTATATCCTTCCCGGCAACCGGAAAACGCATCTCGGCACCCTCCGAACGCCCTATCCAGTTGCGCTGAGTCTCTTTCAGGGAATCGCTCCATTCCACTTTGGCAAGGTCATCGAGAAGACGCGGGGCGTATGCCGAAACGCGGAGACACCACTGGTTCATCAGCTTCTGCTCTACAGGGAAGCCTCCGCGGACGCTGAGCCCTTCGCTCACTTCGTCATTGGCCAGGACGGTACCCAACGCCGGACACCAGTTGACCATCGTCTCTCCCTGATAGGCGATACGGTAATTCATAAGGAGTTCGCGCTGTTCCTTTTCGGAGAGGCTGTTCCACTCCTCGGCGGTAAAATTCATCTCCTTTCCGCAGGCAGGGTTTATTCCTTCGCTGCCGTGGGCGGCGAAATGCTCAGTGAGTCGTGTGATCGGCTGCGCCTTCTGCATGTCCAGGTCATAATATGAATTGAACATCTGCATGAACGCCCACTGGGTCCATTTATAGAATTTGGGATCGCAGGTACGCACTTCCCGGCTCCAGTCGAAAGAGAAACCGATCTTATCCAGCTGGGAGCGGTAGCGGGCAATATTCTCCTCCGTTGTTTTCTCCGGATGCTGTCCCGTCTGAATAGCATATTGCTCCGCCGGGAGACCGTAGGCGTCATATCCCATCGGGTGAAGCACATTGAAACCCTGCTGCCGTTTGTAGCGGGCATATATGTCGCTGGCTATGTAGCCGAGCGGATGGCCGACATGCAGGCCGGCCCCGGAGGGATAAGGGAACATATCGAGCACATAGAATTTCTCGCGGGAATCATCCTCCCTCACCTTATACACCTCGTTCTCCCGCCAGAATTTCTGCCAGCGAGATTCGATTTCCTTATGATTGTAGTCCATTATATAGGTTAATTTTCTTCTTAAACTGCAAAATTAATAAAATTTGAGCAAACTTTGCCAAAATTGAATTACATATCCTC
>JAIDPP010000194.1 GCA_029062725.1 Muribaculaceae bacterium
CCTCAAGAAGGGTCTCGCCGTATTTCTTCCCGCCATACCAGTTTGAGTCCCATCCGCGGATAACACCGAGACGGTTGCTGATCGGATTAACTTTCTGTCCCATCTTTACAAATTAAGCTTTATCATTATTGATTGTATCCACGAACAAAGTCACATGGTTAGAACGCTTGCGGATGCGGTAGCCGCGACCCTGGGGGGCCGGACGGAGACGCTTCAGCATCGGAGCCTCATCCACAAAAACAGTCTTAACATAGAGCTCGCCGGCCTGAGCCTTGCGCTCGTTCTTCTGCTCCCAGTTGGCAACTGCGGAACGAAGAAGTTTCTCAACTTTATTGGAAGCCTCTTTATTTGAGAATTTGAGGATACCGAGAGCCTTGAAAACCTCCTGGCCACGAATCATGTCAACAACGAGGCGCATCTTACGCGGCGATGAGGGCACATTGCGGAGCTTGGCGAAATATTCGCTCTTTCTTTCCGCCTTGAGACCATCGGCATATTGTCTTTTTCTTAAACCCATTGTATGTTTTCTTTTTAATCTAAGTTAATGATGAGGGCCATTATTTTTTCTTGTTTCCGGCGTGGCCACGGAATGTACGCGTGGGAGCAAACTCTCCGAGCTTGTGGCCGACCATGTTCTCGGTGACATACACCGGGATAAACTTGTTGCCGTTATGAACGGCGAAAGTGTGTCCCACGAAATCGGGGGATATCATGGAAGCGCGGCTCCACGTCTTGATGACGCTTTTCTTTCCGCTCTCGTCCATGGCAGCCACTTTCTTCTCAAGCTTCACGCTGATAAATGGTCCTTTTTTAAGCGAACGACTCATACTTATCTTGTTTTATCAATTTTATTTCTTCCTTCTTTCAATTATATACTTCGAAGAATGTTTCTTCGGCGAGCGTGTCTTGAGACCCTTAGCGTAAAGACCTGTACGTGAACGCGGGTGTCCACCGGACTGACGGCCCTCACCACCACCCATCGGGTGGTCAACAGGGTTCATAACAACACCGCGGTTGTGGGGACGACGACCCAGCCAACGAGAACGACCGGCTTTTCCGCTCGATTCGAGAGCATGGTCTGAATTGCCCACAACGCCTACGGTTGCTCGGCAGGTGAGAAGTACCTTGCGGGTCTCACCGGAAGGAAGCTTGATAATCGCGTAATCACCCTCACGCGAAGTAAGCTGAGCGAACGTACCGGCAGAACGTGCCATAGAGGCGCCCTGACCGGGACGAAGTTCGATACAATGGATGAGTGTACCGACGGGGATATTGGCCAAAGGAAGGCAGTTGCCTACCTCGGGAGCGACATCAGCGCCGCTCATCACGATCTGTCCGACCTCAAGGCCGTTGGGCGCGATCATGTAAGCCTTTGATCCGTCTTTGTAGTAGAGGAGTGCGATGCGTGCCGAGCGGTTGGGATCATACTCGATGCTCTTCACCGTTGCCGGTACGCCATCGTTTGTTCTCTTGAAGTCGATGAGACGCAATTTTCTCTTATGGCCGCCTCCACGATAACGTGTGGAGAGATGACCCGATGAGTTACGTCCGCCTGTGGAACGCTTCCCGACTGTAAGAGACTTTTCTGGTGTGGTAGCAGTGATTTGTCCTTTGAACACACCAATAATCTTGTGTCTTTGCCCAGGCGTAGTGGGCTTGAATTTTCTTACTGCCATTATTCTTTAAATATTGCTGTAAAAGTCGATTGTTTGTCCTTCAGCCACTGTGACGTATGCCTTCTTGAACGCAGGACGCTGACCGCGGATAAGGCCGCTCTTGGTATAGCGCTGTTTGCGTTTTCCGGCATAAACGGCTGTGTTTACTCTCTCAACGCGGACATTGTAAAGTTTCTCTACAATGTCTTTGATCTGAAACTTGTTGGCGTCCGGAGACACTGCGAAAGTATAGCAGTTCTGCTTCTCGCTGTAGGCCGTAGCCTTCTCAGTTACGATAGGTTTGATCTGAATATCCATCTTTTGTCTCCTTATTTAAAGTCATTGATGATTGCGACGCTGTCTTCCGTAAGGATCATGGCATCGTTGTTGAGCACTGTGTAGGCGTTCAAGTCAACCGCCTGAGCCATGAGTGCATTGGGAACGTTGCGTACTGAAAGGAGGACATTTTCGTCATTGTTAGCGAAAACCAAAAGGACTTTCTTATCCTCAAGCTTGAATCCCTTGGCAAAGTTGATGTAGTTCTTTGTCTTGGGCGCGTCGAAAGTGAAGTTCTCGACAACGATGATCTTGTTATCTTTAGCACGTGAGGTAAGGGCAAGCTTGCGGGCCAGAGTCTTTACCTTCTTGTTGAGCTTGGTGCGATAGTCGCGAGGACGCGGACCGAAAACTGTGCCACCTCCCCGGAGAAGAGGAGAATTGATGTCGCCTCGGCGGGCACCGCCACCGCCCTTCTGGCGACCGAGCTTGCGGGTAGAACCCGAAACCTCGCTGCGCTCCTTGCTCTTATGGGTTCCCTGACGCTGGTTGCCAAGATACTGCTTTATGTCGAGATACAAGGTATGCTCAGCATTTCCTTTATCCAAATCGCGCGCAAACACTTCGTCATTGAGAGTGATCTTGCGTCCGGTGTCTTCACCTTTGATATTATAAACTGCTAATTCCATTATTTCTCAACTAAAACGATTGAACCTTTGTGTCCGGGGATAGAACCCTTGATCATTAACAAATTGTGCTCCGGAATGACTTTGATCACCTGGAGATTCTGAACCGTCACACGCTCGTTACCCATGTGTCCGGCCATACGGAGACCCTTGAACACCTTTGCGGGATAAGAGCAGGCACCGATAGAACCCGGTGCGCGGAGGCGGTTATGCTGACCGTGTGTCTTCTGACCTACGCCGCCGAAGCCGTGGCGCTTTACAACGCCCTGGAAACCTTTACCCTTGCTGGTGCCGACTACATCGACAAAACCACCTTCCTGAAAAAGGTCCACAGTCAGCGTATCTCCGAGAGCGGGAATTGTCTCGAACGATTTGAACTCGGCCAAGTGTCTCTGAGGTGCTACACCGGCTTTCTTGAAGTGACCGGCCATAGGCTTGGTAGTATGCTTGTCGCTCTTCTCCATGAAGCCGACCTGCACGGCCTGATAACCGTCGTTCTCCACTGTCTTAACCTGAGTAACAACACAAGGACCTACTTCGATAACAGTGCACGGTACATTCTTACCGTCGGCACTGAAAACGGATGTCATTCCGATTTTCTTTCCTAATAATCCTGGCATTTCTTTATTACTATTTGTGGTTGTGATGGAGGGCGGCCGGCGCCTTGAGTCCGGCCGCCACATCCTGTTATTCTTTTTCTCCTAAACTTAAACTTTGATTGACACATCAACACCGCTTGGAAGCTCAAGCTTCATGAGGGCATCTACGGTCTTGGAAGTGCTGCTGTAGATGTCGATCAGGCGCTGATAGGATGAAAGCTGGAACTGCTCACGAGATTTCTTGTTGACGAAAGTCGAGCGGTTCACGGTGAATATACGCTTGTGGGTCGGAAGTGGAATCGGTCCGCTGACAACCGCACCAGTCGCTTTCACAGTCTTGACGATCTTCTCGGCTGACTTGTCAACGAGATTGTGATCGTAAGATTTAAGTTTGATTCTGATTTTCTGGCTCATATTGTTGTTTTGACTTGAATTTTATTTCAAAAGATCCACTCGGCCCTGGCACTCTGTGAGCACGTTCTTGGCGATTGAGTTGCTTACCTCTGCATAGTGGCTGAAGGTCATGGTTGAAGTTGCGCGACCGGACGTGATCGTACGCAAAGCTGTCACGTAACCGAACATCTCGGCCAGAGGGGCCTTTGCCTTGACGATGCGAGCACCGCTGCGGCTGGTCTCCATACCTTCTACCTGACCGCGACGCTTGTTAAGGTCGCCGATAACATCACCCATAGACTCCTCGGGAGTAACAACCTCGATCTTCATGATAGGCTCCATAAGAACCGGACCGGCCTTCTCAGAACCCTTCTTGAACGCCTGGATGGCGCAAAGCTCAAATGAGAGCTGATCGGAGTCAACGGGGTGGAAACTACCGTCAAGGAGAGTCACTTTAAGCTGCTCCACGGGATAACCGGCGAGAACACCGTTCTTCATTGCAGTCTGGAAACCCTTCTGTACAGAGGGAATATACTCCTTAGGCACGTTACCGCCCTTTACCTCATCGACGAACTGAAGGCTTCCTTCAAAGCCCTCGTCAACCGGCTCGATACGGACGATGATGTCGGCGAACTTACCGCGGCCACCGGTCTGCTTCTTGAATGTCTCGCGGAGCTCAACGGGTTTGGTGATAGCCTCCTTGTAAGTAACCTGAGGACGACCCTGATTACACTCAACCTTGAACTCACGACGCAGACGGTCGATGATGATGTCGAGGTGAAGCTCACCCATACCGCTGATGACAGTCTGACCTGTCTCCTCATTGGTCTCTACGCGGAATGTCGGGTCTTCCTCTGCAAGCTTCTGAAGACCTACGCCAAGTTTGTCAAGGTCTTTCTGAGTCTTAGGCTCAACTGCGATACCGATCACTGGATCCGGGAATTCCATTGATT
>JAIDPP010000195.1 GCA_029062725.1 Muribaculaceae bacterium
AGGAGATACTGCTTATAACTTACCTCATAGTTGAGCATATACTCCGGCTTAAGATTCGGATTCTTGGGAGGATAGAGGTATAACTGACGGATATTGGGAGCGGTGAATCCCTTGCTGAAAGAAGCCTTTATCTGCGCATCTCTTCCCGGTTTTACAATAAAACCTGCCTGAGGAACCCAGATATTTCCGTAGGATGAACCATGCTGAAGACGGACACCTCCGTTAACATTAAGAATATCATTAAAGAATCCTTGTTGCATCATAACATAACCCGCAATCTCGTTCACCTTATGCTTCTCTTCCGATGATCTTTGAGAGGGGTCGATCTTATCCGTGTTCCACATGTGGCCTCCCCAATGTTGGAAGTCAACCCCGGCTGATATCGTGTTAAGCTTCCAAAGATAAAATGATTCATAGACCGTGAAGCCCATGTTATAATCATTAGAATTAAAAAGATAATCTGTCGGCGGCTCCTTTTCTATGATATTGCCGTCGTCAATCTTATGATTGCCCCAGTTGATATATCCTTGAACACCGCCATCCATTTTATCGTAGGCATTCTTCACGTATATTCCTCCCGTGCCACGGAATATATCTGACCATGTATTCTCACGCGGGAGCTGAACCGACCCCGGATAGTTGGAAAAGCTCTGAGTCATATCAAGCATGCCGGCAACGCTCCAGTTAGAAGAAATGGCATATTTTAACTGAGCAAATTCATTTGCAAGCCAAAAGCTGCTTCGCTCCCGATTGCCGTTGCTCCTGTCAAGCTGCCCTGAGAGAGTGGCAGAGAATTTACCTTTCTTATATCCTGTCGACAAGGAAAATTTCTGAGTTGTGAATGATCCGAACATTGCTCTTGCCCGTCCGGTCAAACCATCATGCTTTTGCGACTTAGTAATAAGGTTGACTGAACCTCCCATGGCATTTGAACCATACAATAGGGAGGAAGGACCTTTTATTACTTCCACACGCTCAATCCCGTTAGCCACGTATGTATCCGAAAGACTATGGCCGAAGATACCGGCCCATTGAGGTTGCCCGTCAATCATAAAAAGCACCTTGTTTCCATCCCCGACTCCACGAATATACACCTGACCCGAATTAGCAGCAGCCCCCGATACTCCATATCCTTCAAAGCCTCTCTCAGTAACAAATAAACCCGGGACTTTAGCAACCAGAACCGGCAAAAGGGAGGATTCGCTTGATTTGGTTATCTCTGCTTCTGTGATTTGTGTTACATTAAGTGGAATCAAATCAGGATCCGTTTTTAATGGGGCTGTCACCACTACCTCATCGAGACTTACAGTATCACGAGGAGTCTCCCCTGCTTCAACTCCTGAAACCGCAAGTGAAAGCGTTAGAAGAGCCAGTAGTACTTTTTTCATAACAATATGACTTTAATAGTTTATAATTTACCGCAAAATTAATAAAATAATTTTAATATTCACCAAATTTAAGTTAACTTTGCAGAAAAATAAACTGAACAATCACTAAGCTATGACACAATCCGATATAGATTTCTTTGATAAGCTTGCCCCGACATGGGATGATAATGAAATCCGGTCCACACCGGAAAGAGTAAAAAGCATCTTGTCAAAATTGCCGGTTGGAGAAGGAATGAGCGTGCTCGATCTTGGCACAGGAACCGGCGTGCTCCTCCCCTACCTAAGCCGCATAGTAGGAAAGAACGTACAAGATACAGGGGTCGATCTATATGAAGGTATGCTTTCAATAGCACGTAA
>JAIDPP010000196.1:0-392 GCA_029062725.1 Muribaculaceae bacterium
GTTTATCTTTTCTCTATGAATAATCAGTAATTTCTTGTCAACAACTCTATATTAGATTTTGTTTGATTTTACAGAGATATTCTAAATATTTTTGATATGAAACAGATAATACAGCTGAAAAGAGCCTACGACCCCGTTTCTTCGGATGATGGTTACAGAGTCTATATCGACCGTCTTTGGCCTCGCGGCCTTTCACATGAAACCTTTCATTATGATCTATGGGATAAAGATATCGCTCCGTCCACGGAGCTTAGAGAATGGTTTCATGAAGATTCTGAAGGAAGATGGGATGACTTTGTAGGTAAATATAGTAGGGAACTTCTTTATAATCCTGCGTTTGATAAGTTAAGGAAAGATCTTGCTGATAAGCCTGTGGTGACGTTAATTTATTC
>JAIDPP010000196.1:402-2841 GCA_029062725.1 Muribaculaceae bacterium
TAACAATGCAGTGGTAGTTGAGAGATTACTGAATAAACAGAATCAGGTAAATGAGAAAGACTGCTAATCGAACCAGGAAGGAGAAACTGCGTCGTTATCTGGTATTTTGGATCGGACTGTTTATCATGTCTTTCGGCGTCAGTCTTGTAACGCGCTCATTACTCGGTACATCACCAATCTCGAGCGCTCCATACGTGTGGAGCATCCACACTGCTTTGTCAATGGGCACTTATATCATCATACTTAATGTTATCCTTATTACGGCCCAACTTATAATGCTCGGAAAAGATGGAATTAAAGAAAACAGGGTTGATCTGCTCATGCAGATTCCGGTTTCGTTACTTTTCGGAGTGTTTGTAGATGTCACTATGTCAGTTCTTTCGTGGTGGCATCCTGACCATTACGTTGTGCAGGTTTTATCGTGTATTGCAGGATGCTGTATCATGGCTTTGGGCATCTCCCTTGAGGTTGTGGCCGACGTGTGTATGAATTCCGGAGAATATGTGCTTCAAATTGCGTCTAAGAAATTTAAACGGGAATTCGGTACATTAAAGATAATGTTCGATGTATCGTTACTTCTTATTGCCGTCGGCTGCTCCTGGATATTTTCGGGGAGGATCGAGGGGGTGAGAGAAGGCACGGTAATAGTCGCAGTTCTCACCGGACCTGTGGTAAGGTTTATTCTTCCTCATTTGGGGTGGCTGAAGCGATGGGAATCCGAGAACACTCCCTTAACAAAGGAGAAGGAAGATAAAAACAGGGAGAAGCCTGACTTCAAGGTTATAACCATAGGTCGAGAATATGGTAGCGGGGGTCATGAAATAGGGGAGAAAGTAGCCAAGGCGCTTGGTATCCCTTTCTATGACAATTCAATGATGGAGATGGTTGCTCGCGAATCGGGAATAGACATAACAACGGTCAAGGAATATGACCAAAGGCTTCCACACTCTCTTCTTTATGAATTAGTTACTCAGGAATTGAACGTAACCCCAGACCGTGCACTCTCTAAGAAGAATGCATTGTTCGTGGCACAGAGCCGTGTAATCCGTCATCTGGCGTCGCAAGGTGCATGTGTTATTGTCGGGAGATGCGCTGATTATGTGCTTGGCGACAGATCCGATATAATTAATATCTTCCTGCGCGCTTCGGAGGAATACAAGGTCAAGAGGGCGGTCACGTATTATGGGATAGAAAAGGAGAGGGCAGAAGAGAAAGTGCGCAGGACCAATTCCATGCGCCGTGCCCATTATTCATATTTCACCGAAAACTCATGGGGAGATCCAAAGAACTATGATGCCGTGTTCGATACTTCACGATTGTCACAGAATGTGATTGTGAGGGCGATTGTAAATCTGTATGGAGGTGTGTCATAATTGGTCTGACACACCTCCTCTAACATTAATTGATAATAAGCTCCTTAAGCGGACGTTTGGGGACGTGATGAACACCGTCTGAGGTGCGGTAATATTTAAAATCCTCATTCTCAAGTCCTGACATCTCCTCAATCTTCACTTCTTCCGCAGGATACCCAACGGCTAACACATATCGGGGGGTGTAACGCTCGGGGATAGAAAGTACTTCCGTAAGGCCGATATGGTCAAATGCTTTGATTATGCATCCTCCGAGATCCAAAGTCTTCATTCCAAGAGTGATTGCCTCCAACTGGAGTCCGTCATCGCAGAGACAGGTCTTTCCGTACTTTGTATCAAGGCATTGGATAAGGTAAGCGGACGGACGTTCACCAGGTTCCGGACCATCCCAATCCTCATAATATCCGGCCCATTTCAGCAAAGGAAATATCTTTTTCCGTGTCTCGTCGTCTGTAACTATAATATAGCGCAAAGGCTGCGCATTGCGCCCTGAAGGACAGTAGCGGGTAAGCTCGACAAGTTTCTCAAGGGTTTCAGCCGATACTTCCTTCCCTTCGTGGAAACGTCTTATTGTCCTGTCGGACTTCATTAGAGCCCGTAAGTTTTCAAAATCCATATTCATGTAAATAATTTAATCTTATAGGTTATTCTTCTGAATTTTCAAGCCACTTGGTACGGATTGTATCCGGAAGATGCCTTATCTCAAAGTCTGAAAATATAGCCTTGAAACCCTCTCCGTCAGGACTCGCTCCGAACATGCCTATCCTCACGGGATGATTGGCTTCAAGCCATGCGTTACGCATCAGTTTATATTCCTTGTTATCAAAAGAGAAGAATATTTCGACGGCATCCAGTTTTCTGGTAGCCTTTATCCAGATCTCCTCAATCTGTTTTTCGATCTCTATTACGCTCCAATCGGATGTTTTGTGCGTAACCACTACGGAGAGATTATATTTGCCATCGACAAACTCTATGCCTGCTTTGATATAATTCTCATGGTCAATGCGAATCATCATTCCGGCCTGATCAAAACGTTTCCTGTATGCTCCGGCGATGCAAAGTTTCGCTT
>JAIDPP010000197.1 GCA_029062725.1 Muribaculaceae bacterium
AAATGATTCATAAAACCATTTCACCTTTGTCGCCAAATATTCCTAAAAGACAAGAAAAAAGCCTGCGGAGTGTGACACTCACTCTTCCGCAGACCTAAATATTTTTATTGTATATTCTATATTTTTTCTATTCTTCGATCGGGTTATGCAGGCATAAGATTACGCAGGAACTCGCCGTATTCCACCCAGTCGGAAATTTGGCTTTGAGCGACACCGGAATCCATCGCCGCCTTAGCCACTGCCGGAGAGACCTTATAAAGGAGGCGCGGGTCGAAGGCTTTGGGGAGGATATAGTCGCGACCGAACACGAATGTCTCGTCAGTTCCTTTGTAAGCCTCCTTGACACTTTCCGGAACGAGCTGTTTGGCAAGATCAGCCAGCGCATATACGGCGGCAATCTTCATCGGCTCGTTGATGTCGGTGGCGCGGGTGTCGAGAGCACCCCGGAAGATATAGGGGAAACCGAGCACATTATTTACCTGGTTGGGATAATCGCTTCGGCCGGTGCAGATGATGAGGTCATCGCGTGTCGATTTGGCCAGGTTGTAGTCTATCTCGGGATTCGGGTTGGCGAGTGCGAAGATGATAGGCTTCGGAGCCATGGAAAGAACCATTTCCGGTGTAAGCACGTCGGCTACGCTGAGACCTAAGAACACATCAGCCCCTTTGATTGCTTCAGCAAGAGTATGAAGGTCGCGAGAAGTAGCGAACTCAGCTTTCTGCTTGGTGAGGTTATCGCGGTCTTTACGGATAACGCCCTTGGAATCACACATCACGATATTCTCTTTCTTGACGCCGAGAGTAACGTAAAGCTCAGTGCAGCGGAAAGCAGCCGCGCCAGCCCCGTTGACAACTAATTTAATATCGCCTATTTTCTTATCCTGCACCTCCAGTGCGTTCAGAAGGGCGGCCGCGGAGATAATGGCTGTTCCATGCTGATCATCATGCATGATCGGGATATCACACTCTGCTTTCAGGCGGTCTTCTATCTTGAAACATTCGGGAGCCTTGATGTCCTCGAGGTTGATGCCTCCGAAAGTAGGGGAGATAGCTTTTACGATCTCAACCATTTTGTCGGGATCTTCCTCATTCACTTCAATATCGAATGAATCTATACCGGCGAATATCTTGAAAAGAAGGGCCTTTCCCTCCATTACAGGTTTTCCTGCGAGCGCCCCGATATTTCCAAGGCCCAATACGGCAGTGCCGTTTGAAATGACCGCAACAAGGTTACCCTTGTCGGTATATTTATAAGCGTCGGCTTTATTCTCCTTGATCTTGAGACATGGAGCCGCCACGCCAGGGGAATAGGCTAAGGAGAGATCTTTCTGGGTTTTGTAGGGTTTGGTCGGAACGACCTCGATTTTGCCCGGACGGCCCTCTTCATGATAGAGCAGCGCGTCTTCTTGTAGATTGTTTGACATAATCATTGAGTTTTCTATCGACTATCTTTTAACCTTAATTTCTGTAGATATAGTTGAAAATATCGTCGCTTCCGTCGGCTCTAACGTCCAAGCGACGGCATATTTTTGGAATGGAATTACAAAAATACATATAATATTTCAATATATCAAACAAAAAGCAAAGCAAAATGATTTTTTTGTTTACTTTTTCCAGAAATTTGGGGTAAAGATAAGAAGAATGGTGAATAATTCAAGTCGGCCGACGAGCATAATGAAGGAGAGAAGCCATTTGGCAACGTCGGGTACTAATGAGTAATTGCCGGAGATTCCCGTAGTGTCTGTTCCCAACCCTGTGTTGGAGACAGCTGAAAGAGCGCAGAAAAACCCGTCACGGAGAGGCATTCCCAACAGACATAGGCTCATTCCTCCGACAATAATCACTATTGCATATATAAAAAGGAAGGCTAACGTTTTGTTCACTATCGCAGAGGAAACGCCCTTGTGATTAATAGTAACGGTCGTGACCGTGCTTGGGTGCATAAGTTTGTAGAATTCATTTTTCAGGAATTTGAAGAGTATGATGAAACGATCTATTTTAGCTCCTCCCGAGGTACTTCCTGCGCAGGCACCCATGAACATCATCACGATGAGGACAAGCGTTGACAAGGCTCCCCAATCGTCAAAGTCGGGCTCAGTTATTCCCGTGGAAGAAAGAATGGAGATAGCCTGAAAGAGAGGGTCGATAGTTAGGTCTTCAGGTTCGAGTACGAGACCTTCGATTGTTACGTTTATGCAAAAAAGAGCATAGCAGATGGCGATGATACAGACATACCAACGGAAAGCATCGTTTTTCCAGATGTTTAATGATCTTTTCATCACCAGGTTATAGATAAGTGCGAAATTGACACCTCCGATAAACATGAATATGGCCATGATGGTCTTGATATAGATGCTGTCGTAATGGTCGAGGTTCATGTCGCTGGTAGAGAAGCCTCCTGTTGACATGGTTGACAGACCGTAACAAAAGGCATCAAAGAAACCCATATTCGAAAAGGAGAGGAGAACAATCAACGTGACTGTCAGGACAATATAGACACTCCATAGACCCTTTGCCGTGAAACTGACCCTGGGTCGGAGTTTGTCGTGTGTAATGCCGGTCACTTCGGCATTGAAGAGTTGCATTCCTCCCTGATAGTTGAGCATTGGCACAACAGCGAGAGTAAAGAGTATTATCCCGAGACCCCCGACCCATTGGATCACACATCTCCACACTATAATGGAATGGGGTATATTTGAAAGAGTATCAAGCACGCTTGCACCCGTGGTGGTGAAACCGCTCATGGTCTCAAAGAAGGCATCGGTAATGGAGAGATGTGTCTCGCACAGCAGGAAAGGGAGCATCCCGAAAATTGAGAGGATCACCCATATCATAGCTGTTAGAAGGAAAGCGTCACGCTTTCCCATATCGCGGTATTTAGGTTTCAGACTGACCATCCCCATTCCGGCTCCAGCAGTTATGGCCATGC
>JAIDPP010000198.1 GCA_029062725.1 Muribaculaceae bacterium
AAAGCAGACAAAAAGATCCGCAAAGGGGAATAAAAGAATGATATAAACACTTCATTTTAACATTCGTAAATTAGTTTAAACAACTTCAATATATACTTGCGAAAGTTGAATTGAATTAAATCAATTCCACATAATTCAATGAGTCATACCCATAGGATTAAAAATAATGAAATTAAATGATATTTGTAAAGAAGTGGAGAAAACATCAGGGGTAATTCCCTCCACTCCCAAGCAATTTGAGGAATTGGCGGAACGTATATATAATCACACAGGAAAGATTTTAAGTCCGACTACTCTCAAACGCATCTGGGGATATATTGACGAACCCCTCTCTACGCGCCGATCCACCCTTGATATTCTTGCGCGATTCTGCGGTTGGAAAGACTATACGGATTTCGAAAAGGGGAATATTCCTGAAGCGGAAAGCGGGAAGATCGGAACCAAGACAATCAGTGTGGAGGAAGAAATGAAAAGGGGCGACAGGATAAGGATTATGTGGCCGCCATCGCGGGTATGTGTGTTAGAATATCAGGGTGAAAAACGCTGGATAATTCTTCATGCTGAAGGAACGCGCCTTAAGGCAGGCGACACCTTCAGTTGCTCTCTGATTTCAGAAGGTGAACCGCTCTATCTCAATAATGTAATACATCAGGGAGAGGCTTTAGGGCTCTATGTATGCGGCCGTCGTTCCGGAGTTTCATTCCTCCGGGAATAAACTATAAGTAAGGGGCATCAGTACAGACTGACACCCCTCTTTTTATGTAATATGAACTTGCTACATCGCAATCACCTCCCTTTTCCCTGTGGTATCGGGGTTGATCACATTGTTGATCTCGACCGACATCAGGACCACCTCCTCCGGCTTGAGCTGCAGCTGATAGGCGCGGTCGCCGAAAAGCGCGAAGGCCGTTGTGGCATATTGAGCAGACCCTCCCTTACGCATACGGGTATATACCCGATCCATCACTTCCGACATCGTCGGACCTCCTACCATCAGCTGTTGCGCCGAAGGCATCTCAAGATTGCGTCCGCTCTCAAGAATATAATTCAGTGTCGCGAAAATATAGTCGCCCCTCCTGATCAGGGGCCCGCTGCCGGGATTGGCATCCGTCACATAAAGGTCGTCAGCAAGTTTCTTCATCTTCAGGCGAACAGCCTCGGCGGAAAGGGAGAGATGCATATTCTTGACAATCTCCTCACGCTTCTTGAAATCGAGTTTATCGAAAACCTGCCGTAAATGCGCCGTCACCTCCATGCCATCAGGTATGCTGTCGCCTTCAAGAGCGTAAGCGATACTCTGATAGAGCAATTCACGGTTGAACGTCTCTCCGAAACGTGCCTCATACTCATACAGGGCCAACGCCAATCTAATACCCTTCTCAAGTCCTTTGTTATAAGTATCGTTCACCTCCTCGACAGCCCTAAGACCATCCTTGAGCCCTTTCAGATAGCGCTCACGCTCACGGCGCGAGAGCATGGATGTATCCTCCCTTGCCTCCGCGAAATATTCCTCCCCTTGAGCGAGACCGTAATAATACACTAACGAATCCGACAGTGAAGGCTGACCTAAGTTGCCGAGAGGAGAAAGGCGTTCCTGTCCGCAACCGGACAGGAATAACATTACAGCCGCGCATGCCGATACGATCGCTTTTCTCATCTCTGATCCGGGATATATGCTTCCGGAATCCTATCTTCCGGCGACTCCGGTCTTGATTCGGAGGATTCCTTCATCCCGGTACTGTCCGGAAGCATAACTTCCTCCCGGGCCTCCCTATTGACTGTTACCTCCACCGTGTCGCCGGTCGGCTCCATGTTCTCCATCGTGCGTCCCTTGCACGAGACCAGGCCTGAAAGCACAGCGGTTGTCGCGACAAAAGTCGCGGCAACCGCATAAAATTCTGATTTCTTCATTATATTTCCTATTCGGGGTTAACCTCTATAAGCTCTACCTCAAACACAAGATCCTGATTAGGACCGATCTGGCCACCGGCTCCACGCGGACCGTAAGCCAGCGAACTGGGAATGTAGAATACGGTCTTACCGCCCTCCTGCATCAGCTGCAGACCCTCTGTCCAGCCCGGAATCACACCGTTCAAGGGGAACACGATCGGCTCGCCGCGCTCTACCGAACTGTCGAAGACAGTGCCGTCGGGCAGTTTGCCGGTGTAGTGCACCTTCACATTGTCGGCGGCTGTCGGAGATTTACCCTCCCCCTTCTTCACTATCATATAGCGGAGACCGGAGTCTGTGGTGTAGATCTGATCGTACGCAATATCATAAAAACAAAAAAGAGCCGCGAACACTGAATCCTACACCGCCTT
>JAIDPP010000199.1 GCA_029062725.1 Muribaculaceae bacterium
GAGATGGTGGCGCTCTGAAGAGCATAGGCGATCTGAACACCGAAGAAACCGAAGGAAAGGTTCCATAGTTTCCAGAATCCTAAATCAGGTTTAGTTTTCATGTGTAAGAATTTATGTTAAATGCATTAATAATTTAATTTCAAATAGAACAATCTGAAGAAATGGACTCCGGCTATGTCTTGACAGGAGGCTCCGATGCGATTGCTAATCCTTTATGAGCGAATATAGCAGGGAGATCTCCTCGGGCCAGAGTGCCGGATCGGGAGTTTCGAGGATAAGGGGGATACCATCGAAACGGGAATCGTTCATAAGGCGTTCGAAGGATTCCAGACCAAGCGTCCCTTTTCCGATCAGTTCATGGCGGTCTATACGAGAGCCAAGTTCCCGCTTGTCATCGTTGAGATGCATTCCGCGGAGATATGAGAAGCCGATTATATCGTCAAACTCTTTCCATGTGCGGTCGTAACCTTCCTCGGTCTTGAGGTCATATCCGGCGGAATAGGCGTGGCAAGTATCGACGCATACGCCTACTCTCGATTTATCCTCCACCTTATCGATTATACGGGCGATGTGCTCGAAACGATGTCCGAGGTTTGATCCCTGACCGGCAGTGGATTCAATGACGGCTGTCACTCCGGAGGTCTTATCGAGAATCATGTTGAGAGATTCAGCGATAAGGTCCAGACATTCCTCCTCCGGAATTAGGTTGAGGTGTGAGCCGGGATGGAAATTCAGCATCGTAAGTCCGAGCTGTTCGCAGCGACGCATCTCATCGAGAAATGAATTTCTGGATTTCTCATGTTTGTCGGATTCGGGAGAGCCGAGATTGATAAGGAAATTATCGTGAGGGAGAATTACTTCGGGAGTATAGCCCAGCTTCTCACAGTTTTCACGAAACGCCTCGGCTTCTTTGTCGGTAATTTTCTTAGAGACCCAGCGTGTGTTGGAACCTGTGAAAAGCGCAAAGGCTTTCGCCCCGATCATTCCCGCTTCCAGAGGAGCGTTTGAGACGCCTCCGGCTGCGCTGACATGCGCACCTATATATTTCATTTCTCTATTGATTTGACTTTGTAGTAATTTAGCTGACAAAGATAAAAAATTTTTCTTAAAGGAGAGTATCAATAGGGGAATAATCTTCCGAGGAAGGGAAATTTTTAGAAAAGAAAAGGGTGAGACATTCATTTAAAGGAGACGTAACACCCAAAAAATTACGGAAAGTTTGTGATTAAGGAGATATTATCTTAAATTTGCAGAAAAGGAAAAATGGAACTTTCAAAGACCAAATTATCGCTATAC
>JAIDPP010000002.1 GCA_029062725.1 Muribaculaceae bacterium
TCGTCTCTTGGGCTCGGATATGTGTATAAGATACAGATATGGAATCGAGACAAGCAGGAAAATGAGATTGTTCAATAAGAAATGCCACTTCCGATCGCTGACAGCAAGCTCAATGAAAAAAGTCAGTATAAATACCATACATATCCAGAACTGCCACTTCTGAAAACTATACTCCTCATAAAACGATACATTTCTGAAACTGTCGTAGGAGATCATTCCTATAAGAAGAATGGAAAGAAGGAGCACCACGATATGAAGCAGCATCATCATTCCTCGTTTTCGGAAGAATCCCGCGAATTCATATATGTTCATATTCCTTGATGTTTTAAACCTTTAAATTTTGTAAACCTATTTTATCTTAAAAACGTTAAATTTAACAAAGGGTTCACCATCTTTCCATATTGCCGTCCGGCTTCTTTTCCGGATCTCTTCTCTCTCCGGTCACTCAGGTAGAACTCTTCGCTGTTGAGCTTAATCTATAAATCTTTTCGTATATGGCACAGCTTTACACTCCTTCACAAATAGTGAAGAATTTCCCCCGCACTTGTCTTCGGGGTATCGGCCAGGTGATGTTCCAGGATAACATGTGGACCGGCCTCCTGTTTGTTATCGGTATTTTCTGGGGAGCTTACGCCGAAGGTTTCCCCGCAGTAGCCTGGGGTCTGGTGGTCGGCGCAGTTGTCTCGACCCTTACCGGATATATCCTCCAGCTTCCCGACAAGAATGGAGCGCAGGGTCTCTGGGGATTCAACGGCTGTCTTGTCGGCTGTGCGTTTCCTACCTTCCTCGGCAACACCGTGTGGATGTGGATTGCACTCATTATATGCTCCGCTATGACGATCTGGGTGCGTACAGGACTTGACAATGTACTTGGAAGATGGAAGATGAGTTCATTCACATTCCCGTTCGTTCTCTCGACATGGTTCTTCCTCCTTGCATCGCGCCTCCTGCACGGAATGCCCCCCGAATATATGGGTAGCCCGGAACTTCCCGGCGATGTCCACACAGCCCTCAACACCGGTTTCGGCGATCTCGTGGTCTATTGGCTGAAAGGTATCGCTCAGGTGTTCCTTATCAACAACTGGGTGACCGGTATATTCTTCATAGCTGCCCTTGCCGTAAGCAGCATACGCGCAGCCGTATGGGCTATGATCTCTTCTGCAATAGCGTTGGCTACAGTCATCTGGTGGCAGGGTCCCGGTGCAGATATCTCCGAAGGCCTTTACGGATTCAGCGCCGTACTGACCGGTATAGCTCTTGGAGCTACTTTCTGTAATTTCTCATGGAAGTCAGCAATCTGGACGGTTATCGGTGTATTTATCACCGTTTTCATCCAGGCAGCGATGAACGCCTTTTTCTCTCCAATCGGTCTTCCGACACTGACTGGTCCCTTCTGCGTCGCGACATGGATCTTCCTGCTCCCGGCTTACGAATTCTTTCAACCTAAAAACGCTCAGTAACACTTTGTTATGCAGAATTTAAATACTATGCCTCTCACGTGGAGGCATATTTTCATTGTTTCAGTTGCCTCGCTCGGCCAGCTTATCGGCACAGCGGTAGCTACCGTGGCCGGAGTAATTATCCCGATGCTCAATATAATCGCCCATCCTGAACTCTCGACCTTCATGCAGGGGTTAATCGGATGTGTCGATCTTATCGGGATAGCGGTCGGATCAGTAATTTTCGGTTCTCTGAGCGACAGATATGGTTATCTCTTCTTCTTCCGGTTTTGCCCCGCTTTGATCTTGGCATCCTCATTGGCGGCTATTTTCATTCCTGATGTCGCCGTGCTGACCATTGCCCTCTTCTTCGTCGGACTCGGTATCGGCGGGGAATACAGTCTGGATTCAGGATATGTGTCGGAGCTTATGCCCATACGCTATCGTGCCCTTATGGTCGGCGTCACAAAAACTGCCTCAGCCCTCGGAAACATTATCGCCGCAGCTCTATGCTTCTGGATCATCATGGATACCCGTAACCCCGCCGACTGGCATTCCCTGATGTGGATTGTCGCAGGCATTTCGGCCCTTATGCTTCTTCTCCGCATTCGGTTCTATGAATCCCCAAACTGGCTGCTCAATCATGGCAAGGTTCGTCAGGCCGAAGAGGCGGTGCAGGGTTTCTTAGGAAAAGACGTTATGATTCCTGCTCCCGAGAAGCAGACTCCCGTCACTCCACCCTCAAAGAAAAGTAAACCGGCGCCCTCCGGAGGCTTATTTTCATTCATCTTCAATAATGGAAAGAGAGTGATGCTTTCAGGAGTTCCCTGGGCATGCGAAGGACTCGGAGTCTATGGTATCGGGGTTTTCCTGCCTATCCTTGTGATGGCTCTCGGCCTCCAGCACGACGTGCCCGGCGAGGCGCAGATTCTTCATGTGGCCTCCTCTGTAGAGATCACTCTTTGGATCAGCTGCATTATGCTCCCTGGATTTATTCTCGGACTCTGGCTTATCAACCGCAAAAAAAGCATCACCGCTATTCAATCGGTCGGTTTCTGGCTCTGTGCCGCCACGCTCCTGCTTCTGCTCCTCTCCTATCATCTCCATTGGAACAATTGGATCTCGATCGGAGCGTTCATGGGTTTCGAGCTGTTTCTTAATATGGGGCCGCACCTTATTACATACGTTCTCCCTCCCAAGATTTATCCCGTAGAGACGCGAGGTGAAGGCGTAGGCATAGCGGCAGCGGTAGGGAAAGTCGGAGCAGTCCTGGGAGTATTCCTGATTCCCGTTCTGTTGAAAGCCGGAGGAGCCACATTGGTTCTGATCGTCTCCATAGCAGTCATGGCTGCCGGAGCGCTCGTTACTAACACTTACGGACATCTCGTCCGCGATGAAGAGAAAAAAGGGTCCAATACCTGATTGATATACCAAATATATCAACAGAGGTTCAGTTCCATCATCGACACTAAAGGAACTGAACCTCTGCTTTTTTATACTTTCTAAATCGTTTCTCATCTCCTCCTTATTTTGAGATAAATGGTAAATGTTCAGAAATCATTCAAGCAGAATTCGCTCCTAAGCATAATGTCTTGGTAGCTTTAATAATTTTTTTTAATTTTGCACTTGAACCCCGCGATAAATGGTGACTCAGAGGAGGATTAACACCGGGCATTGGGAGGTTCGTTTATATACGAAAGGCGTTTACTGCGCTTTATTTCTTGACCTTTCGAAACTTAGGAACTTTTGAATTTGCAGTCAGGAGTGAAGCAATAGTAGATGCCCCTTGGGTACGTTTATGTACATCCGGCTTATTTCTCGTTGAAACAGGTTGGATTAACTGCATATACATACTTCGCGGGGTCATTCTACCATTGCTCGTTCTACTGCAACGGTATCCTAAGACCTCGAAAGGTGGAATGAGCAGGTAATGGCTCCCGCTTTTCTTTATAATACCAATAAGAATTTGCCATTTGGAGTCAATGGCTGTGAAGCTAATGACCTGAAAGTGCAACTGAAGCTCATTGATAACATAACGAATACATTGAGAGATGATTTGATGACAACCATCAAATCCGGCAGTCGTATCTGTATTGCTGCTGCAAACTTCTCAATATATGCGTTTCAAGAACTTCGCGAACAATTAAATGATATTGCTGAGTTGCGGTTTATCTTTACCTTACTTTCATTCATTACAAAACAGTGTACGGTTGCACCATTAACTCAGTTAAATCTTAATTCAGGGATATTCAGAAAATATCCTACCAATTGTTTGCCAATATGAATCCTGAAAAAATGCCACTACAAAGTGCCGACGGAGCGCAGATCAATCTTGATATGCTTTATCAGATTGCTCCTTCTTGCTTTACCGAGGCTTGCGGAGCCGACGGCAAAGTGCGTCGGGTCGTCAACTTCGATGTGTTGCGCCAGTTGCTCGGGGACACTGCCGCCGATACGGGCGAGGAATTTTATCAATTCACGTGGCCGGGAAAAGCCGAAGCCCGACGTGAAGCTGCTCGCGCTATACGCAAAACCCTCCGACCTGTGCCGGAAGATAGCGTTGATTGGAACACCACCCAAAATCTCTATATTGAGGGTGATAATCTTGAAGTCCTCAAGCTACTCCAAAAATCATATATGGGTAAGGTCAAAATGATTTATATTGACCCTCCGTATAACACCGGCAACGACTTCGTCTATAACGACGACTTCGCCGCTACAGCCGCAGACCACGACCGTGCAG
>JAIDPP010000020.1 GCA_029062725.1 Muribaculaceae bacterium
ACCCGGCAATATCTCAGTCGTGTACATATTATTTCAATCTTAATCGTTATTGTTGTTTTTAATTCTGATCTTTATTCCGATTGCTGCGCCCCGCTTCTGATTCTCTCCAGGGCGTTCCGCAGGTTCTCTTCTGTGGCGCAGAGGGAAATACGGATATATCTCTCCCCTTCCTCTCCGAAAATGAAGCCCGGCGTGACAAAGACGCGGTGGCCGTAAAGTAGGCGGTCCGCAAGGGTCTCGGAGGATTCCTCGTTGTCGGGAATACGGCCCCAAAGGAAGAGTCCGCGCTGGGCAGGGTCGTAGCTACACCCCAATTCCTGCATGATCAGCTCCGCGGCCTTCCTGCGCGCCGAATATACGGCATTGAGGCGTGCGTACCATTTCTCATCCGACGCGAGGGCTTTTGCCGCGGCAAGCATGACCGGCCTGAATTGCCCCGAATCTATATTCGACTTCACTTTCAGAATCCAACCGATAAACTCCGGATTCGAGGCCAGCATCGCCACGCGCCAACCGGCCATATCGTGGCTCTTGGAGAGGGAATTCATCTCTATGCAGATATCCTTGGCGCCCGGCACCGAGAGGATGCTCAGAGGCTTCTCCCCCTCGGGTTTCAGGATAAAGGAATAAGGATTGTCGTTGACTATCACTATGCCGTGACGGCGCCCGAACTCCACGGCTTCGCGGAAGAGCTTCTCATTGGCGGGGGTGCCGGTCGGCATGTGGGGATAATTCACCCACATCACCTTCACTCTCCCCTCCCTGACGGCGTCAAGCCGCGACATGGCCTCGAAATCCGGTTTCCATCCATTCCCGGGAGTGAGCCGGTATTTTACTATCTCGGCGTCGGCCAGACGGCTTACGGATGTATAGGTGGGATAGCCGGGATCCGGCACCAGAACGGCATCACCCGGATTTACAAAAGCCATGGTGATGTGCATGATCCCCTCCTTGGAGCCGATCAGAGGCAATATCTCGTTGGCCGGATTCAGCTCCACGCCGTAATAGCGGCGATACCATCCCGCGAAAGCATCCCTCAGCTCCGGAATACCGACGTAGGGCTGATAGCTGTGGTTGCGCGGATCTCGCGCGGCCTCGCAGAGGGTATCGATCACCTCCGGAGCCGGCGGAAGATCCGGACCCCCGATACCGAGCGAAATGATATCGAGACCGCGGGCGTTCATTTCCGCCACCTCGCGCAGCTTACGCGAAAAGTAATACTCCTTCACATTCCCCACCCTGACGGCCGGAGCCACAGGACGTCCCTCAATGTTTGAAATCTTTACATTCGACATATTCGCCAAGTATTTTAAGATCGTTCAAAAGGGGACGCACCGCGTCTATGGCCTGACGGTAACGCACGTAGGAATCAAAGGTCAGGTCGATATAGAACCTGTATTCCCATTCCCTTCCGACGATGGGTAATGATTGTATCTTGGAGAGATTGATATCGTAGAATGAGAAAATAGTCAGCACTTTCGAGAGCGCACCCTGAGTATGGGGAAGTGTGAATACGAGGGAAGCCTTGTCGAGCTCCTCTTCGCGAGGCTTGAAATCACGCGCCGTAAGAGGGTCGGCAAGGATTAGGAAACGGGTGAAATTCCGCTTGTTGGTCTCGATCCCCTTCTCGAGGATCTCCATGCCGTAGAGTCCGGCGGCATATTCGCCGCAGACCGCCGCATGGCCCCGCAGCCCCTGGCGGGCTATGTCGCGGGCTGCTCCGGCAGTATCGAATTTCTCCACCATCCGGAGGTTGGGATGGCGCCGCAGATACTGCTCGCACTGCATCAGGGCCATCGGATGGGAATTGACCTCCGTCAGATCCTCGAGCTTCTCCCCGGGCAGCGCGCAAAGCACATGCGATATGCGCATCTTCTCCTCCCCAACCACCTGAAGGTTGCTCTGACGGAGGAGCTCATGGTTCTGGAGGAGCGACCCGGCGATAGTGTTCTCTATGGCCACGATACCCATCAGAGAGGCATCCCCCTCCATGCGACCGAAGAGTTCGTTGAAACTGTCACATTCCACACTCTCGATCTCCCTGCCGAGTTTTTCGAAATAAGAATCGGCGGCCGCGTCATGGAAGCAGCCGCGGATTCCCTGTATGACCACTCGTAAAGGCAATTGACTCATTCTCTCTTTAAATTTCTTTTCTAACCTCTAAATCACGGCAATAATGCATATTCCGGATTTTTCTTCTGCATCAGACGTTAAACCTGAAATGCATGATATCGCCGTCCTGAACGACATATTCCTTTCCTTCCACGCCCATCTTTCCGGCTTCCTTGACAGCAGCCTCAGAACCCAGGCCTACATAATCGTCATATTTGATCACTTCGGCGCGTATGAAGCCTTTCTCGAAGTCTGTATGGATGATTCCGGCCGCCTGCGGAGCTTTCGTGCCGCGCAGGAATGTCCATGCCCTTACCTCATCGGGACCAGCAGTGAAATAGGTCTGAAGGTCGAGAAGACTGTATGCGGCGCGGATAAGCCGGTTCACTCCCGATTCCTTGAGTCCTATCTCTTCAAGAAATTCCTGTCGTTCCTCATAGGTGTCGAGTTCGGCGATCTCGCTCTCGGTCTTGGCCGCCACGATCAGCAGGTCGGCACCCTCCTTGGCGATCGCCGCCCTCACCTTCTCCACGTATGCGTTTCCATCGACTGCCGAAGCGTCGTCAACATTGCATACATAGAGCACCGGCTTATTGGTGAGCAGGAAGAGTTCGCGGGCGAATTTCTCCTCCTCCTTCCCCTCGATCTTCACCGAGCGGGCGGGCTCCCCCTTCTCCAGAGCCTCCTTGTAGGCCTTCAATACCTCAAGCTGCATCTTGGCATTCTTGTCGCCGCCGGCCTTGGCCGCCTTCTCCGTCTTTGCAAGCCGAGACTCCACAGTCTCGAGATCCTTGAGCTGGAGCTCGTAATTGATTACCTCCATGTCGCGCACAGGATCGACCGTGGTATCGACATGGGTGATGTTGTCATCATCGAAACAGCGCAGCACGTGCAGGATGGCGTCCGTCTCGCGGATATTGGCCAAAAACTTATTTCCCAGACCCTCCCCTTTGGAAGCGCCTTTTACCAGACCGGCGATATCGACTATCTCCACCGTGGCCGGAACTGTCGATTTGGGGTTGCACATCTCCACCAGCTTGGTGAGCCGGTCGTCGGGAACCGAAATCACACCCACGTTCGGCTCGATCGTGCAGAACGGGAAATTGGCGCTCTGCGCCTTGGAGTTGCTCAGACAATTGAAGAGTGTGGACTTCCCGACATTCGGCAAGCCCACTATACCGCATTTTAATGACATATTCTATTTTATCTTTTTACCTTCTCCCGGCCGCGGGAAACGCGGGAAAACAGTGATTTCTCTCAGTTCCCTCATGTCCGACCGGAACTGCAAAGGTAAGTATATTTTCTCTATATTCCAAATACACTTAATATTACATCTTTATAAAGTATAATATTACTGTTTTATGCAGTATAGTATCATATATTCATGCAGATTTTATTCACAGTCTGGTGAGTGAACCTGTCTCCGGTTTTACCAGGGGGCACGGTAGATGCGGTCATAGACGTAGGTGGAGACGTGGCCGTCATATTCACGCCACTGCATCCAAAGTGTGCGATTGCCGTTGGTAAACCAATAGTTGATCGTCATCGGACGCCCGTCGCCGTAGGCGAGGTTCATCTGATAGTCCGAGACCCCGCTGTTGGAATACTGGCATACGTAGTCGGTCGGCATAACGTAGGGACGCTTTTCATCCCAGTAATAATATTCACCGTAGCCACGTCCGCTGAAACTCAAGTAGTTCTTGACATAGCCCGTAACGCCTTGGCTATCGATCTGAACCAGTTCCCAGTAACCTGTAAGGGCCGGATCATAGAAGGTGTCATAATATCCGGGGCCGTCATACCAATAGTCATCGCTCTCACAGGAGGTCAGTGCAGATGAAAGAATAATACCGAAGGTGAGGAGAGTAAGGAGACGTATCGCTTTTTTCATATCTTGCAATGGATTTTTGATTCTATAGCGGAATCGGTGAATAATTGTCAGAAGGGTGTCACTTCACAAGCGGCTGCTCTAAAAGTAAAAAGGCTCTCTTAAAACTCAGTGAAACAATAAGGGAGGAGGGATGCGACGGAGGGAAAGATATAGCAGCGGCGACGTCCGTAAAGAATCACCTCCACCGGCTCTCCCCCTCTGGTCTCGTACTCAAGCAGAGCTTGGCGGCATGCTCCGCAGGGGCTGATCGGGGATTCCTGAAAATAATCGTCGTATGGCATCCCCTCCGGTTTGTGAAGGGAGGTCCAGGCTGCGATGGCGATTTTTGAAAAGCGGCGCCCGGGATAAAGGGCCCCTGCCTGAAAGCAGGCAGTCCGTTCGGCGCAGATGCCGGAGGGAGACGCCGCGTTCTCCTGATTGGAGCCGCAGACGATGGTGCCGTCGTCAAGACGGATAGCCGCTCCTACATGGAACCGTGAATATGGCGCGTATGAGGTGCGGGTCATTTGTCGGGCGGCCTCCACAAGCTCTCTGTCGGCTCCCGGCAGCTCTTCAAACCCACACTCCTTTATCATGGTGGTAATAGTCAATTCCTTCATAACCGTTGATGTTTTTTAGGTAAAGGGATACTAAAGGAGCGGATCCTCCTCTTTTATATCTATCACTCGTTTTATATATTTATGACTCGGACAGCTCTTAATTGTTTAATCGGATTGGAGACGGTTTTGTTCATTCACTTCTATTTTTCTCGACGCCGCAATGCCGCGGGAGGAGCGGCCCCATTCCGAACGCTTCCTGTAATTCGGAATAAGCTATCAGCCCTGATCGAAATTTTGTGAAGCGGGAGATTTGTATTAACTTTGCCGGAGAATAAAACACAACCTGATGAAACCTTCACCCACTCCTCTTATCCATGCGGTTCTGCTTAACATCTTAATCCTCATAACGGCCGCATCTCAGCTGACTCTTAAAGCTGCCACCGACCATTAACAAATCTATAT
>JAIDPP010000200.1 GCA_029062725.1 Muribaculaceae bacterium
TGGAGGCTTACGGCCAGAATGTGACCCGACTTCGCGGAATCACCGTCGATGAGGATCTCACCCTTACCGAGAGCCTCATAACCAATTACGACTTCGAACTCTATACCGACAATCAGGGAAACGTGCGTGAGAACACTTCGGGGGAGACATGCCGCTACACACCTTACGGGTGGGATCTCAACTGTCAGTTTCCCGGAAATTCTTACGGCATAAACAGCGATCTGGCGAATCCGCATGGCAAACACGGCTGCTGGTTGCTTCCCAAAGAGGGCCTGATGCCCGACAACTTCGAACTCTCGCAGACGATACCGGCCGAGAAGCTTGAACCGGGGAAATACGTAGTATATTGCAAGCTGTGGCTTCAGGAGGGTCATCTCGGTACGACCCGCCTCTTCGCCAACGACAATGTACAATACTACGGCATGGACATAGACTATAATAAAAACCTGACATTGGGCGAAGAGAATACCTTCGCCGGATATGTCGGAGGGCAAGACGGCAACTTCATCCTACAGGATATGTTTGTTTACGTGGATGTGAAGCCGGGCGAAGATCTGCGTATCGGCATTCGTTCCGGCAATATGCTCCCCGACGGCACGGCGGGTCAGGAGCGTTCCGGCTGGTTCAAGACCGACTTCTTCCGCATCCATAAAGTGGAGAATACCGGGATAGTGGCGGCAGTGGCAGAAGGAGCCACCACTATTCCCGGGGTTTTTACCCTCGCCGGGCATAAAGTGGCAGAGAATGCCGCCGACATTGACAAGCTTGAGCCCGGCATATATATAGTGGGAGGGAGGAAAGTGCATAAAAAATAAGGGGAAATATTCCGGGCAGTTAAAAACAACAGTGTTGCCAGATGCCGAATTTTTTTGTAATTTTGTGGTTTAATACGAAATTTCGGCAATTATGGCAAATCAAGAACTTTCAGAACAGGAATTAGTGCGCCGCAAAAGCATGCAGGCGCTCCGCGACCGTGGCATAGAGCCCTATCCCGCCGCGGAATATAAAGTGACAGGGCATTCGGTAGAAATCAAGGAGAATTTCAAAGACGACGCCGAGGAGCGTCGCGAAGTCACTGTGGCCGGCCGCATCATGAGCCGCCGCATCATGGGAAAGGCCTCTTTCATGGAGCTGCAGGATGCCGACGGACGTATTCAGGTGTACGTAAGCCGCGACGACCTCTGCCCGGGTGAAGACAAGGATATGTATAACGTTGTCTTCAAGAAGCTGCTCGATATCGGCGACTTTATCGGCGTGAAGGGCTACGTGTTCCGCACCCAGATGGGTGAGATCTCGATACATGCCGAGGAGATCACGGTGCTCTCGAAGAGCCTGCGCCCCCTCCCCGTGGTGAAGATGAAAGATGGGAAGGCCTACGACGCCTTCACCGATCCGGAGCAGCGCTACCGCCAGCGTTACGTCGATCTCGTGGTCAACAAAGGTGTGAAGGATATCTTCCTGAAGCGCACCAAGATATTCAACACCATGCGCCAGTATTTCAACGAGCATGGTTTCGTCGAGGTAGAGACACCGATTCTTCAGGCTATCCCCGGCGGCGCATCGGCCCGCCCCTTCATCACGCATCATAACGCCCTCGATATACCCCTCTATCTGCGCATCGCCAATGAGCTCTATCTAAAGCGTCTCATCGTGGGTGGCTTTGAGGGCGTCTACGAGTTTGCCAAAGACTTCCGCAACGAGGGTATGGACCGCACCCACAACCCGGAGTTCACCTGTATGGAGATTTACGTCTCCTATAAGGACTATCGCTGGATGATGACCTTCACCGAGAAGATGCTTGAGCGTATCTGTATGGCCGTAAACGGCTCTACGGAGGTGAAATTCGGCGACCATGTCGTATCGTTCAAGGCTCCGTTCCCGCGCGTCACCATGACAGAGGCTATCCTTGAGAAGACCGGCTTCGACATCACCGGTAAGACAGAAGAGGAGCTCCGCGCCTTCTGCAAGAGCAACGGCATAGAGGTGGAGGATGCCTGGGGCAAGGGTAAGCTCATCGACGAGATCTTCGGCGAGAAATGCGAGGGGAGCTACATACAGCCCACCTTCATCATCGACTATCCCATCGAGATGTCGCCCCTCACGAAGCGTCACCGCGACAATCCGGAGCTGACGGAGCGTTTCGAGCTGATGGTGAACGGCAAAGAATTGGCCAACTCATACTCCGAGCTCAACGACCCCATCGACCAGTATGAGCGTTTCGTAGAGCAGATGCGTCTGGCCGACAAGGGTGACGACGAAGCAATGATAATCGACGGCGACTTTATCCGCGCCCTCGAATACGGCATGCCCCCGACATCAGGTCTCGGAATCGGCATGGACCGCCTCACGATGCTCATGACCGGGCAGGAGGCTATACAGGAGGTGCTGCTCTTCCCG
>JAIDPP010000201.1 GCA_029062725.1 Muribaculaceae bacterium
TATAAGGATATTAATAAAAAAACAGAATTCATAGGTATGAGTAATTTTGATAGACAGGATAATGGAAACCGGAGTTATGAGGATCCGACTGTAAAGAAACTGAAGCACTGGGCATATATCTTGGGTGCAGGGATAATTATAGGAATAATATTGACCTTGGTTCTGGTAAATACATTGACTTACGTTGTGTTGTGGGCCATAAGGATCTGTGTGGCTGTGTTTGCCCTCGGCTTCATAATCCTTATACTGATACTGATATATAAAATTCATAAGTACAGAAGAGAAGGGTAGGGCCGTTACCTCCCGAAAAGAGCTTTTCGAAAGGGAAGGATTGTTTTGATATATAGTTGAAAAACATATCTTTGTTTTATGAGAAGGCTTGAAGACATGACTCTTGAAGAATTATGGCAGCTTTTTCCAATAATTCTGACTGCACCCGATTCCAGATGGAAAGAATGGGCATCTCAAGAAATATCAAATCTCCAATCTATCCTTGGTGATTTAATTTCACAGCTTAATCATATTGGAAGTACGGCTATAAAAGGAATATGGGCAAAACCCATTATAGACTTATTGTTGGAAACTGACAAGACCGGCAACTTTCCTCTCCTCCGGAACCTGCTCACAAGTGCCGGTTACATTTGCATGAAAGAAAGAGAATCAAGGCTTGATTTTAATAAAGGATATACTCCTGTAGGTTTTGCTGAGAAGGTGTTTCATATTCACGTCAGATTGACAGGAGATAATGATGAAATTTATTTCAGGGATTATTTGAATTCCCATTCCGACGTTGCGAAAGATTATGAAGAACTCAAAATTTCCTTGTGGAAACAGTATGAACATAACCGGGACGGCTATACTGATGCAAAAACAGATTTCATTACCCATATTACAACTATCGCAAAACAGACAGAATAAACGTCTTTTCGCAACCGTCATAAGGGCACAAAATTTATCATTCTCCGTCATATACGTATTATTTTATAGAAAAAATCCCGTAGACAATTCTGCCTGCGGGATTTCAGTTGCTTGTCAAATTTTTAGCGGAGTGACCGAGATTCGAACTCGGGATACGCTTTTGACTCGTCATAGTTATCCTATAAGGAAACTCGTCGATTTCCAATTGGCGTATACACGCTTTCCAGATGTGTCCATCCTTTTTAACTCGTTGTTAAACAATAAGTTACAATTCTTAATTTTCATGCGCAAGCCACGCGCAAGCGCACTTTCATGCAAAAGTAATAAGAATTTCCTAATATTCAAAATAAATTTTCAAAAT
>JAIDPP010000202.1 GCA_029062725.1 Muribaculaceae bacterium
AATTTCGGATTGTCGGTATTAAGCCATTCCGGGAGATGTCCCCACGTAAGGAAATGAATTTTCCGGACCCAAGGCATATTTCTTTCTATCCCTCGGAAAACGAATTTCAAAGTATCCCATTCCCTGAAATAATGGGAAAGGTGTTTTTTATCTTCCTTGAATTGCGGAAGAAACCTGTCGCGCTCTTTCTTCCATGCAGGATCGGAGTCATCCACCCAGGGAATGACAATATCAATGGGTTCTTTTGTCATACGGTAACTTTTCTGTTTTTCACCACGTAAGGTAGGAGGAGAAAAAGAATGATGTCGAGATAAAACCTTGAAGTAGAGGCTAAATCTCCTTTATAGTGAGTAAAATAAGTATAGATCAGGATTATGAAGATAAAGAGTTTCTCGTTGATGCTTTTTGTGAGTTTATATGGTTTGATAAAAAATAAAAGGGTGAAGAGGTAACTCACAGCAGATCCTACTACACCCCAATACAGCAACTGGCGGAGATAACCGGCATCAACGCTTTTATAATACCCGGTTCCGCTCGGACTCATATAATATCCGGAGCCTATAAACCATTCCTGATCCGTAATAGTCACGTATTCATACATCTCATTGAGGGTATTGAACGAGTGACTACCTTCCGTGCTTCCCGACTCTGTATATTTGATAAATAAATCAAACACCCAGGGCAGGACATGATCCGTAAGAAACATCAGTGTGTCGGGAGGCAAGATAATTACCACTATTCCGATCAGACCGACTGTAATTATAGTAAAGCGTGCAAGAAACCGAAACTTTCCTCCTATATTTGTTCGGCAGAATACCAGATACAAAAAGCCGAACCCCACCCCCACTAAAGAAGTGCGTCCGGCAAAGAATCCACAAATAATGATCAGGAACAGTTTTACATATTCTATAAAAGATGCTCTCCTTGCAAGAGATAGCCTCTTGAACTGGATAATTGTGACGAGTCCACAGGAAGCCGCAAATTCAAAATAAAGACGGCCTGAGACAGCGAGACCTCTAAACCCGTTATAAGAGGTTTCAGCCTTTTCAGCATCATGTGCAAATTGGAAGTGATGGACTATCTCAAGAATCTTAGGCGACACGAAAGCACCAATCGATATAATAGCCTGAACACAGAACACATCCACAATCAGAGCTTCTACAACATCCACGTCTAACTTGGCAGAATTGAGGGAGGAGGTCACCACCAATGTTATGATAATACCGATAAACACTGAGGCATAAGCGGTAGTTAAGGAAAAATCTTTCGCTCCTAACCAAATTGACCAAACAGCGCATAATATGGTAATCCCGATAGACCCCCAGATCAGGAGATATGTGTAAGGAATTTTATACCATCTGAATATCAGGTTGGATTTTCCCTTGTATAATAATTTCCCAAGAGCCATAAACAGGGCAAGAAAGATGGAATTCAAAGGCCCTACTATAGGGAAGCAGAAGAACAGGAGAAATAAAACGAATGTATTATAGACCACCGTATTTTCAGATTAAAGCCGGTATGATATCGGATTTGACATGTTTTAATGCCACTATCACGAACCTCCTCAGATTATAGGGATGATGCAGATAGTCTCCGGATAACAGGAAACGTCCTAAGGAACGGAAGGAATAATCGTCAATTGAATAGTAGAGAACCCGGCGGATGCAATTCATTATAACGCTGCAATCCTCGCCTTTTTTGAGAAGCTTCTTCTCGGCGCGGTAGTTATCAGTGATGGTGGAGAAGGTTATTTTGTCAGGTAAGGGCGGGAGATTGTGAAGACTATAATAATAGTCTATCAATTCCCTTCTAACTCTGCGACCGGCCTCTACCTGAAGGTTTCCCTTCGCTTTGGATATCTGATTCTGTGATTCCCTATAGAGCAGCAGATATTTATCCAGATTGGTGATGTTACCGATCTTGAACAGATCGGCAGCCAATTTATAGTCCTGACTAACTTTATATGATTCGTCATATCTGATACCATAGCTCTTCAAGACCTCCGATCTGACAATAAGCAGTGGATGGATAAAGGGAGAGGAGGTGTAGATATAAGATTCGATATCTTTATGGGAAGTGGGTCTAAAAATCGCATCTTTCTTTTTCTCTCCGTCCCAACTATGGGCCAGCGCGCTTGACGCAATCACATCCGGGTTTTCCTCCATGTATCTTACCTGAAATTCCAGTCTGTCAGGTAAAGAGAAATCATCGGCATCCATTCTGGCTATATATTTGCCGGTTGAGGCGTCAAGGCCGTTATTTAGCGATTTTGTAAGACCTGAATTGGTCTCATTCCGGATAATCCTTATTCTTTTATCCTTTTCTGAATATGACTTCAAAAACACATTCAATTCCTTTGATTCCGGATTGTCATTCACAATAATGAATTCAAAATCCGTAAATGTCTGGTTGAGGATAGACTCAATACTGACTCCAATCCATTCCAACGGTTCCTTATAGACGCTCATCAGAATGGAAACGGACGGATTGTTGATTGTCAAACGGTCAGCCATTGAAGTATAAAGTTAAAAAAGGACGGGATCAGCGATGCAGGAAAGATCATCGGAATAGTTTTTGTTTAATAAAACTCAATATACGGAGCCAGCTGTAGGAAGGGCGGATTATCTTTCCCGAAACTTTCAGCTCCATTTCCGGATCATAAAAAATGGAATTACTGAATGCATTCCACCATTCTCTCCAGGCATAGGTGAAGGTATTCCATGGTTTCTGGCCTGCGTAATGGATTATGCAGTCGCGGGAGGCGATCCATTTTAGCTTGTTTTTGTATGAGGAATTGTCCGGGTGCAATAAGGAAGGCAGGTTGTATATTTCATAAAACTTCGGAGTGACGTTAAAGCCTATATCCATAAGCAAAATATTCCCCCTGCATGTAAGATTAATAATGTCTTGGTCTTGGTATAGATATTTTTTCCCGGCTTCTTTCAAGAACTTCTCTTTATAGTTCTCGTCCCGCAGGCGTTTACAGTTTAAAACGATGAACCCGGCGTTAATATAGGTCATGGGATCTATTCCGAGCGATTCAATATGTTTTCGTCCAGCCTTCGACCTTAACCCAAGCGCAGGCACACCCTCCACAAGATAGTCGGAGATCCTATCCATAGGAATAAGGGATAAATCAATCTTAAAGATAATATCCACATCACTATATATGACGATATCAAATTGAGGCAACAACCAGGGAATCAACAATCTGGAATAAGTGGCCGTGGAAATATCCCGGACTTCGTAGCTATTGGAAAAAACATCTCCAATCTCGATAAATGAAATATTATGTCCGGGGAATCGCTCAACCTGTTTATCCAGCAATGCCTTGTCGTCATTACTCACGTCACGGCTTATCAACACATA
The DNA here is from genome assembly GCA_029062725.1 of Muribaculaceae bacterium. Lineage (GTDB taxonomy): Bacteria > Bacteroidota > Bacteroidia > Bacteroidales > Muribaculaceae > Lepagella. Next base: position 3,370 of record JAIDPP010000202.1, read on the forward strand.
AATGTCATATTTCGACACAGTCGCGTTGGCTAATAAAGAATAGATGCATACGCCTGTCTGCATCACAAAGTTATGCTCTGTCGAAAAGACTACAGGAATCATACGGTCGTATTAATAGGGGAAATTTAAAATATCTTTTTTTGAATGTGGTTTACCCGGCGATGAATTTTTTACAGGATTCTTTCAGGGAATCGGCCAATCTAAGGTACGCAGAAGGATTGGGATATATCTTGTGACCGGAAACAGGGGTGGAATCATTTTTATACATGTAATGGATTTCCCCTGTTTTAAGGTTAACCTCAATACGGTTGAAGAGATCGGTGAGTCCCTTGAGTCTTGATTTATTTGAAGAATCCGAGAAAGAATCTATAAATATGACCGGAGTTCCTAATGCCAGACATGGCAGGGCGCAGTGAATCCTTGATGTGATCACCAGCTTTGCTTTCGCATAACGGTGCAGAAGATCCTCGGCAATACGGAATCTTTCTGAATCAGGGATATCATTAGGAGGCAGCTGATGATGGGTGTAGATCGCCTTCTTCCTGATCTCTTTAGGTATAATTCTATTGATCAAACGCTTTTTCCTGAAAAGGTCAATGAATTTACCCCTTAAGAGAGCCGACAGGAAACTGCGAGGAGACTTTAAGAGTGTTTCACCTTCCTCAATATTAAAAATTGGATCGACAATATATATGTCGTCGCCTCTCTCCTTGTCGGCAACTTTATATTTCAAATCCAAGGTTAGAGTCAGACACCCGGAATAAAATGCCGGGACTCCCTTGCTTTGTAATAATTCTGTAGTGAACAGATCTCTGCACCCGATAGGACCGTGTGTTTTTAAATACGTTATCCCTTCTTGGGTGAGCATCCTGGACTGTACGGAATGGTTGATATGGAAGGCAACGAAATGAGGATGGATATTCTTAGCGGGTATCCAATGCGAGGGAGTGTGGGTGAACCATCCATTCATGATGAGCTTGACCTCATCATCATCATAATCATCCAACCGCTCTCTGTTTAATAATTGATCGACCTGCGGAAGATATTGCCGGGCCGCTAAACTCTGAATATAGTCGCCGATGTTTGTTCCTGTAGGTGTATCAGTATAGGTCAATAATCCGTATTTCATTTCCATAATCTAACTTTTCAAACCGTGATGATGTAATGCTCTCTCATTTCTTGAGTTTTCCGATAAGAGTATTCATAATGCTTCTTCGTTGTGCCGAGTTGAAACTTATAAGAAATGCGATCGGAAGCAGCAATATAAAAAAGCATATACCTCCGCCGATCAATCCACCAAACTGTGATGGGAAAATATAATATCTGAGTCCCCACATGATTGCAACACCGAACAATGTTATAAGGAATAGAGGAAGCAGAATGGTTTTAAGAACCCATCTGATTGATATGTTGCAGCATTTTTTCATATAAAATATCCTTACAGCCATACTAAAAAAGGCCACAAGCAGTTTTACCTGAAAAATTACTTGTGGAGGAAAACCAAGTTCAAAAAGGCAAAAAGAGATCAGAATAGTGATAAGCAATGCACACCCCACTGCAATCTGATAATTCCTTATTCTGCCGGAAGCGCCTATAACCATCCAAAAGGGTCCTCCTGTAGAATCAACCCATCCGCATATAATCATGTAAATGCAGAAAATACTTGTAAGTGGCGGAATTTCTTTCAGCCATATTGAGAGTATGGTGTCGATATTAAAAATAACAGGACACCCGACAATAAAAACAAGCAGATAAGAGAGTTTAGTGCTTACCTGTAAAAGAGAAAGAAGAGACCGGCGTTCATCTGCCGTATATCTTTTTACAATCTGGGGCTGAAAGGCTTTCTGGAAGTTACCTACTAATTGAGTGAGGGAATTGGAAACCTGATTTGTTATTCCAAGAGCTGCATTTACAGTTACACCAAAGAACATATTCACAATAATACCTATCCCTTGATTTGAAGTCATGGCGGCGAAGACTCCAAAAGTGTTCCACCCTGAATAGGATGTCATTTCCTTTCTCAAAATTTGATCTTTAGGTCTTCCTTTCGATAAGTACTGGGGAAAATTTTTTTTAGCGTATGCTATATAGGCCCACTGAATCAAGACCGTGACAGACAGAGTAAGAAATCCTAAGACCGTTAAGGCCGGATAATGTCTGAATACCAATACTAAAAAAACAATTCCAAGTCTTAAAAAGGATTCAATAATCCCTATGACAGCAATGAAGTTAAATTTTTCCTTTGCTATTATGATGGAATCGTAGGGCAGCCTATATAATTGAAGAATAAACGACACTACCGCGCATTGATACAGGAAATGTGTCTGCACCGTATATTCTCGTGGAATATCCAGCTTATGCGTCAGAAACCATAAACCAACAGTCTCAAAAATAATTAAAAGGATGGCTGATAATAGAAAATAAAGAAATACGGAGGTTCTAAAAATCTCGCGTACCTTTTCTATATCTTTTTCTGCCAAGGCGACATTGAAAAATCGCTGGGTGGAAGCAGTGAGTGGAGATGATAGGAAAGACAGGGATCCAATTACTGTAAAGACCAGACTCCAAATTCCATAACGTGTAATTCCGAGGACTTCAAGGATTACCCTCGAGGTGTATAAGGCAATTAACATCGCCACGGCCATCCGAATGTAGAGAAAGACCGTATTTTTCGCGATTCGTTTATTAGAAGATACCTCAGGCATCATACTTATCTGTAAGGTCTGCTGATCAACATAATGAAACAGGATTCATAAAAGAGTCATTCCCCGTTTCTGAACCTTTCGGCTCCCGAGGGCTTCAGATAAGGTACCTCAGTAGGTTGCCCTTTGTCAGAATACTTTTGTGATAAACTTTCCCGGGTTTATCCTCAAACCACTTTATCACTTCCTCTCTCTTCGTATGTAATCCTTTGGCTACTTTAAACGCATCTCCGGATTTGCCCCCGTAGTGGTGGAGTATATGGTCGTGATGAGTCAGCCCCAGAAGATTGATACCTTCCGTTATCATCTGTGATTGCAGTTTAGTCACTCCCCACCACCATTGAAAAGCAGTATCTAAAAGATACCTGTCAAAAAGAGGTTTATCCACCAACCAGCAGTAGCCGTCACATCTGTCGGGGTTTTTACAGAAACCGTAGGAAATTCCGCCGTAGTTACCGTCCTCCTTTATATCCAGCAGATATTTCAGCCATTTCGGATCTTTTATCCTGACATCGGAATTCAACAGGAGATAATACTTCACATCGGGTCCCGCTAACTTAGAAGCTTCGTTGTTACCCCCGGCAAACAGCAGGTTCTCATCCGATAGTCTTAGCTTATCGATATATCCTTTTTGCTGATACTCTTTTAATATTCGCTTTGTCTCCTCCTCAGAATTATTATCCCAAACCACAATCTCACAACGCTTCAAATCCTCCGGATCGGTCACATTATGGAGGGTTTCAAGGGTCTCTTTAACGTATTGAGGGGCATTGTAGGTAAGAATTAAGATTCCTATATCTTTCATACATTCATATAGCGGTTATTATTATACGATTAAAAGTGCCTTAGATAACTCTCCATAGTTCGGCGCCTGAATGGCATCCTGAACTCCGGAAAGATATTATCCAGTTGGAGCTGCTTGGGATTACACCTACACGTTATAATACTCCTTGAACCATTCCACAGTGCGTTGGATGCCGTCGCGGAGAGGGGTTGAAGGAGCGAAGGATGTTGCTTTAGCCAGAGCCGATGAATCAGCGTATGTCTGATAGACATCCCCGGGCTGCATGGGGAGGTAATTCTTGACAGCCTCTTTTCCCGTTGCTTTCTCGATACACTCTATATAATCCATCAGTCGTGTAGGAGTCTGGTTGCCTATGTTATAGATAGTCGCCGGTATTTCTTTTTCGGGGATTATGTCGATTATCCTCACAATCCCTTCTACGACGTCATCTATATAGGTGAAATCACGCAGCATGTCTCCATTATTGAATACATTGATCGGCCGGTTATGGAATATGGCGTCCATGAACAGGAATGGCGACATGTCGGGACGCCCCCACGGACCATAGACCGTAAAGAATCGAAGGCCGGTGGTCGGCAGCCTGTAAAGTTTGCTATAGACATTAGCCATCAGTTCGTTGCTCTTTTTAGTGGCGGCATAGATTGACACCTGATTGTCAACCCGGTCGGTTTCCTGAAAAGGTATTTTTGTATTCCCTCCATATACGGAAGATGAGGAGGCATAGACAAGATGCCCCACATTGTTGAGTCGGGAGGCTTCCAGAATATTTAGGAAACCGATTATATTACTTTCTATATATGCGTAGGGATTCTCAATGGAATACCTGACACCTGCCTGAGCGGCGAGATTCACCACAACATCGAATTTCTCATTTTCAAAAAGTTTGTCTAATAGCGGTTTGTCGCATAAGTCAATGCGACAGAAACGATAGTCCGGATATAGGGTGGATTGAACGGTATGCGCTTGAAATATTTTTGATTCAGGAATTCCGGTGGCCTCCAGGCGGGCATATTTCAGACTGACGGGATAATAGTCGTTGATGTTGTCAATCCCGAAAACTGAATATCCTTTAGCGCAAAGAGCTTTTACGAGATGGAAACCAATGAATCCGGCGGCGCCGGTTACCAATATTTTCATAGGATATATTTTGTAGGTTTAGGGGAAATTTCAGATTGAGTAGGGATGCCGAAAGCTTTTGGCGAGGCGTGTTTGAGCGAGCCGCGTAAGGCGTTCGTAGTCGGTGAGAGGGATGTAGGGATACGCCGCGAAGAGCAGACGGAGGAGGGTTTTGGCATTAACGCCTGAACTCATGGCTTCAAGGGGAAGTGTTTCTACTAACCGCCGCTTGAAACTCTTCTGATCAGGATCAAAGTCGTAGAGGTCCGCTCGGAGGAGTATAGCGGCCTTTTCTGCTTCAATATCGCTCATGGAGCCGGGAGGAGGATTGACTGTTCCTCTTAATTTTTCTTGAGCTTCGCGATACCAGTCTTCAAGACGGTCGGAGTGCCAGCGGAAGGGTGCGCCAAGGAATTCTTTTCTGCGGCGTAGGATGGGACCGTCAAGGGCGCGGTGGAGAGTGAAGATATTGACGCCGGGGTCTCCTTTGATGCGCGCCTGAAAGGCAAGGAGAATAATCTGGTCTCCGCTGTCGGCGAGGGGAGGGGCATTGAATGCGATACGGTGGATGAAGTCACGTGACTCAAGGAGCTCGAGGGCATCGCCTGGAGTTAGGAGGATAAGATCCGGGAGTAGGCTGTCGAAGGTTTCTATCCATTCGTGTGCATCGCGGCGGAGGGATGCAAGCTCGGGGATGGCACCCCCGGCATTGGCCCGAAGGCATAGGAGCATCGCCTTACGATAGGCTTCGGAGGCCGCTGATTTCAGAGCACAGCTCCGGGCAGGAAAAGCTTCGCTTCTCTTGATGGGCTTCTCTTGATGGGCGTAGAGAGCTTCGAACTTTCTCATTCTATCGCTTCCAGAAGATCGGGATGTATATATGGGAGCATTACCATGCATATTCCTTCGATGCGGACGATGACGTGTCGATTTTTTCTCACTCTGGTTATGTTTCCTTCGTAGCCTTGGAAAGGGCCCCCGGTGATCCTGACCCGCTGGCCCTCCTTATAATCTGTCTTGGTGAATATCTGGCAACGGGTCGTGTCGCCGGACGTTAGAAGACGGAGGAGGTCTATAGATTCCCGGGGGATGATTCGGATGGTGCGGTCATGCGGATACCGGTAAATCCAGAATGAGGGGTATTGCTCGGGATGCTCACGGCCGGCTTCCTCGAGAAGGAGGGCGTTTTCTTGAGTTGTTCGGATGAACAGGACTCGTGGGATGACGGCCCGAACTCGTGTCTTGCGGTCTTTGGTTTTTACCTTTTCTTTAGGGAGGAACACCTCTTGGCAGTGTGTTGCGAGTATGGTTTCAGCGCGGAAGTCGTTACGGGTTTTTATTGCGAACCAATGGATTGAGTCTTTTGTCATGGGTATATGCAGTCTTTTGCAAGGCTTATGGCGATGCATCATTCACAACCGTCCGTGTGCCCGAGCGGGGATCGGATCTCATGGAGGAGCCTATACAGGAGCTTTCCGTGTGGCTGCGGAAAAAGTATCTCTTGGGAAGAGATACTTTTTATTAGTCAACCAATTGGAAATCAACGGTTCCTGTAAAAGCAAAATCTATTAAATATGCAAATATGCCATAAAATATGTCAATTCCTCCTCAAATCCGCTAAAAATAACACCTAAATACTAAGCAATTCAGATATTTTTATTAAATTTGCACTTGGAAAAAGTATCTCTTCCCAAGAGATACTTATTTTTTGCTTTTAAAGACGTTAAAGGGGATCATCCCTGCCAATGGAGATCGCTCCGCGGCGACCGGGATTTATATCATAAATTCGGGAAACCGGAGGTTTCCGCACATCTCCAAAACAGGACGCGTCGGAGGCCATGATAATTTCGGCACATATCCAAAACGGTATAGACCACGGGATAGACACCTGCCGTGTATAGGCCGAAAAAAAGGAATTTTTGCTCAATGGAATTTTTTGAGTAAATTTGCAGGGATGAATCCTACGAAGCTCTTATCCTATATTATATCCTTTGTCAAGGGGATGATTCCTGGGAGTTATTCCTTATTTATCCCTAATATAGCATTATTATTTATTTTCGTTCTGGCCGGAGGCTTTGCGGAAACGTCTCGGGCGCAGGTCAATGCGGAGCAGTGCGTCACGATCGGGAGGAATGTCCTTTCGATGGATGACTATATGCTATCGATCCAGTATTTCAATCAAGCGATCAAGGCGAAGCCCTATCTCTCTGACCCTTATTTCTTCCGTGGCCTTGCCAAGCTCTATCTTGAGGATTACAAGGGGGCGGAGGAGGACTGCTCCCTTGCTATCGAGAGGAACAAATATAAGACGGAGAGTTATAAGGTCAGGGGATTCGCACGCCAGTATTTGGGTAAGGATTCGTTGGCCGTAGAGGATTATAAAATCGGGCTTCAGGAGAATCCCGATGACAAGTATTTCCTATTCTATAAAGGAGTGGCTGAGACGGAACTGCGACGTTTCTCCGACGCCGATTCGACTTTCCGGCATCTCCTGCGTCTTTATCCCCGATTTGACGATGGCATAACGGCACGGGCGCGTCTGAGGATGGTTGAGGGTGATACGGTCCGCGCTCTTGAAGATCTTGACGCCTCCATACTCCTCGCTCCGACGGGTGTGAACCCTTATCTGATGCGTGCCGAGCTTCTATCGCATAAGAAGGAATGGAGCGCGGCGGCCGCAGATATGGATGAGGCCATCCGCCTTCAGCCCCAGGAACCTGACTATTATCTCAATCGTGCATATCTGAGGTATAACAATGATGATTATTTCGGCGCCATGGCCGACTATAATTATTCTCTTGAACTCAGACCATATAATGCCGCTGCCCTCTTCAACCGTGCCTTGTTGCGATATGAGGTGAGGGATTTCAGCCGGGCTGTGAAGGATCTGGATGAGGTTCTTAAGATCGAGCCTGACAATTTCCACGCCCGCTATAACCGCGCATTGATGCTCCTTGAATTAGGTGAATATAAGGAGGCGTTGAAGGGCTTTGACGCTATAGCTAAAAAATATCCCAGGTTTTATCCGGCCTATTACGCGATGGCGGAATGTCTGCATCAACTCGGCGACATGCGCGGTGCGATGACCAATGTTCATCATGCCGAGGAATTGATCAAGAAATATGTGAAGAATCCGGGTAAGTTTCAACTTGACCGGCCGACTATCGCTTCCGGGACCACCAATACCAAAGGCTTGGAGGAGGAACCGGATCCGCGCGATGGTGACGATAGAGAGGGAGAGACTGATATACGGGTGATGGAACGGTTCAACCAACTGGTGACAGTTTCTCCCTCCTCTACGGCACAGCTGTCGTATAATGAAAGGATAAAGGGGCGGGTGCAGGACCGGGATATGGCTGTGGAGCCCGAGCCTGACTATATGCTTTCTTTCTATGCCCCCCGGCAATCGCTCAAGATTACATCGAATTATTTCCGGGAGTTGGATGATTTCAATCAGGGAGGATATGTGGAGGAGAAGATTAACTTAGCACCGGCTTATTCGCACCTGTCGGGAGTTGGGGGCGCGGGTGAAGAGAATGCTTCTCAATGGGAGCGTATATTCAGCAGGATAGAATATTATGAAGGGATTGCAGCCGAGGGAGCGGCGCGTCCGGCGGATTATCTTGCCCTGGGGATTGCGCGGAGCATGGTGAAAAACTACGGAGAGGCAATACGGGCGCTTGACAAGGCTCTGGAGAAAGATCCGCGTTTCACAGTAGCCTTGATGGCGCGAGCTTACGCCCGTCAGGCGGAGAGCGCGATGCGGGAGGCCGAGGAAGGAGATTCTCAACTCCGGCGGCTGGAAGCCACGCGAGACATCGCCGCGGCGATTGCGGATTATGACGCTGCATTGGAGCTGAATCCGAGATTGGTTTACGCGTGGTTCAACAAAGGGAATATCTATTACAGGATGCGTGATTTCACATCGGCGATGCAATGCTACAGCGAGGCCCTTCGTCTCGACCCTGAATTCGGTGAGGCTTACTTCAATCGTGGCATCTGCTATTTCCAGATGGGAAATAAGCGGCAGGCCTTCATCGATCTCTCAAAAGCAGGCGAGGCGGGGGTGGTCCAAAGCTACAATATCCTCAAGAGGATGAAATAAGAATTAAAGAGGATGAAATAAGAATTAAAAAGGGGAAAGGACATAAAATTTGCATATTCAGGATTTTTTTAGTATCTTTGCGCGATTTTAGTGCCGTAAGAGGTTTTTGAGGTCTCTAAGGTGCCGAAATAGCGCAGAAATAATTATAATTAAAGGGAATAAGTCGCAACTTATGATCAACATAACTTTTCCGGACGGCAGCGTAAAGCAGTTTGAGGCAGGAGTAACCCCGTTTCAGGTGGCTGAGAGCATCTCTCCGCGATTCGCAGCCGATGTCCTTGCCGCCAAAGTGAACGGCGAGGAATGGGATATATCCCGTCCAATTCAGGATGACGCCAGCATCGAGCTTTTCAAATGGGAGAGCCCTGAAGGGAAGCACGCTTTCTGGCATTCTTCCGCGCATCTTCTTGCAGAAGCGCTCCAGGAGCTTTACCCCGGAGTGAAATTCGGTATCGGTCCTGCAATCGAGAACGGTTTCTATTATGATATCGATCCGGGAGAGCATAAGATCACATCGGAAGATTTCGCCAAGATTGAGAAGAAGATGGCAGAGATCGTAAGTCGCAAGGAGAATATAGTGCGCTCCGACATTTCGAAAGAGGATGCGCTCAAGGCTTTCGGCGACCGAGGCGAAACCTACAAATGCGAACTTATCAGCGAGCTTGAAGACGGAAAGATCACTACCTACACTCAGGGAGCCTTCACTGATCTCTGCCGCGGTCCGCACATTCCCAATACAGCTCCTATCAAGGCTGTCAAGATCCTTTCTCTCGCCGGTGCCTACTGGCGCGGCGACGAGAAGCGTAACCAACTTGTCCGTGTCTATGGCATCTCCTTCCCCAAAAAGAAGATGCTTGATGAATACCTGCTCCTTCTCGAGGAGGCCAAGAAACGCGACCACCGGAAACTGGGTCGTGAGATGGAACTTTTCGCCTTCTCTCCGACAGTAGGTCAGGGTCTTCCGCTCTGGCTTCCCAAAGGAGCGGCGCTCCGCGATCGTCTGGAGCAATTCCTGCGTAAGATACAGAAAGAATACGGTTATCTTCAGGTGATAACCCCGCATATCGGCAACAAGCAGCTATACGTGACCTCGGGTCATTGGGCGAAATACGGCAAAGACTCCTTCCAGCCCATCCACACACCGGAAGAGGGTGAGGAATACATGCTCAAGCCGATGAACTGCCCGCACCACTGCGAAATCTATAAGACGTCGCCCCGGTCATACCGCGACCTCCCTCTCCGACTGGCGGAGTTCGGAACCGTTTATCGATACGAGCAGAGTGGTGAGCTCCACGGGCTTACGCGAGTGCGCGGCTTCACGCAAGACGACGCGCATATCTTCTGCGCGCCGGAGCAGATAAAGGGAGAATTCCTGAAGGTGATGGATATCATCCTCTATATCTTCAACGCTCTTGATTTCAAGAATTTCGAGGCTCAGATCTCACTGCGCGATCCGAAGAACAAGGAGAAATATATAGGCTCCGACGAGAACTGGCATCTTGCCGAGCAGGCCATTATCGAGGCCTGTGCCGAGAAGGGACTTCCTGCCCGTCAGGTGGAGGGAGAGGCTGCGTTCTACGGACCGAAGCTCGACTTCATGGTGAAAGATGCCATCGGACGCCGTTGGCAACTCGGTACAATACAGGTTGACTATAATCTTCCGGAGCGTTTCGGCCTTGAATATACCGGTTCAGACAACCAGAAACACCGTCCGGTGATGATTCATCGTGCACCGTTCGGATCTATGGAGCGATTTGTAGCTGTGTTGTTGGAACATACCGCCGGGAAGCTACCTCTTTGGCTCATACCGGAGCAGTGCGTAGTACTTCCGATTTCGGAGAAATACAACGACTACGCCTACGAGGTCGTGAAGCGCCTTGACAAGGAGGGTGTCCGCGGTTTCGTTGACGATCGGAACGAGAAGATCGGAAAGAAAATCCGCGACAATGAGCTCAAGAAAATACCTTATCTTCTCATAGTAGGTGAAAAAGAGGCCGAAAATGAAGAAGTATCGGTAAGAAAACAGGGAGAAGGTGACAAAGGTACGATGAAAATCATTAAC
>JAIDPP010000203.1 GCA_029062725.1 Muribaculaceae bacterium
CTGTCAGAATGGTTCGGATGGTAGGCGGTTGAGATTGAGGCTGTCGGGAGCATACTCACGTATGTGACCGACGCCGAAATCTCAACCAACGACCCAGACGAGCCGTTATGACACACCCTCATTAACCCTCATTAATAGGATTCGGATTCGTTGGGAAAGTCGCCGGATTTGACATCCTCTATATATCGGCTTACGGCCTCGGTCATTATCCCGGCCACATCTGCATAGCGGCGGAGGAAACGCGGCGAGAACCCCTGATTGATGCCCAGCATATCGTGCATCACCAGCACCTGACCGTCGCAACCGCCTCCGGCACCGATGCCGATTACGGGGATGGTGAGTTCTTGGGCGACTCGACTCGCGAGTTCGGCCGGTATCTTTTCCAGGACTACGGCGAAGCATCCCAATTCTTCCAGGAGCCGGGCGTCCTCGATGAGTTTGCGTGCCTCCTCCTCGCGGCGTGCGCGCACGTTGTAAGTGCCGAACTTATTAATGCTCTGCGGGGTCAGGCCTAAATGTCCCATCACGGGTATTCCGGCGCTCAGGATTCGCTCCACTGATTCGCGGATCTCGGAGCCTCCCTCCAATTTCACGGCCTCGGCATGGCTCTCCTTCATTATGCGCACAGCCGAAGCCAGGGCCTCCATCGGATTTCCCTGATAGGAGCCGAAGGGGAGATCAACCACGACCAAAGCCCTGTTGACGCCCTTCATCACCGATTTGCCGTGATAAATCATCTGGTCGAGGGTGATCGGGAGGGTGGTGACATTTCCGGCCATTACGTTGGAGGCGGAGTCGCCGACAAGAATCACGTCGATTCCTGCGCCGTCAAGTATCTTTGCCGAGGAGTAATCGTAGGCCGTCAGCATGGAGATCTTCTCACCCCGCTGCTTCATTTCCGCGAGGCGACGGGTGGTTACCTTGCGGGTATTGTCTGTGGTGTTTGTTGCCATTTTCTCTTATATTTAGTCAGACATTTCGGTATTTTCAAATGAAGTTTAGACAACTTCATTTCTATTGACAAATAGAATATTAGACTTATGGATTTAAAATTTTCCGAGCGCAGATTCTTGAGGCTCTAAGAGCCACGCGGGATAAGAGCGGGATTTTACGCAGATTTCTCAGTTATGCTTGAATTTAAGCAGATTTATGGATCTGACGATCCACGCAGATTATGGCAGATCTATGCCGGTAGATTATGGCAGATTAATCCTGCTTCAATCCTAAGGGTTCAAAGAACCCTTCTCATCTGCCGGAATATATATCCCGGATATGCAAAAATCTTGCGATAATCTGCTTAATCCGGCGAATTAATCCCGCGCTCGAGAAATATTAAAAATAAATTGCACATACGAAACTTAAATTAGTTGATTCCAATAAATGCGGACGCACCGGGGTATAGGCGGATGCACCGGGGTGCGTCCCTGCATGGGTGCGGTATCGTAAGGTGATTCAGTTGCGGAGGGGAGGGAAATCAGGATGCAAAGTTAGCAAATATTCTCCGGATAAGGCTCCATCTACTAAAAATTTCTTAATGCCAGGGCGGCGGATTTTTAGGGTATTTTCTTTTATCTTTGAAGGAGCAGCCTTTCGGCTGTGACTGAAAAGATGGAAGAAAAGACCCAAAAAGACGCCGGACAAAAGGTAATTTTATAATTTGGAACTCCTATTCCGGGGATACGTCCATAATGACATAGGGCGTGCAATTCCGGACTGCATACCCTTTGTTATTCTCTTTTCTTCTTAAAATGATCCTTTCTCCTACCGGAAGTATCTCAACATGAACGCAACCATGCAGGTAATAGCCATATTGGTTGCCGTGTGAAGATACTTCTCATAATTTCTCATCATCCTGCGTGTGCCGGTAAACCATGAGATTGTTCTTTCAACGACCCATCGACCATCAAGAGGGAGGAAGTCCGTTGTGCCGAAATTGGATTTAACAGTCTCAAGACTCAGTTGAGGATGGAGCTCTTTAATTTTTCCCTCCACTCCTCTGTAGCCTTGATCTGCTTTTATCAACTGAATGTGTGGCCAATGGCTGAGAAGATTATTTATCAGTGGCCCACCCCCCTTGCTGTCATGCACATTAGCTTTGCTGACATGTATGATCAGGGGCAGTCCATCCTCATCTACGGCAATGTGA
>JAIDPP010000204.1 GCA_029062725.1 Muribaculaceae bacterium
TCATCATCGAAGCGACCTTCAGAAGGTCGGGAGCGTGACCGCCACCTGCACCCTCGGTGTGATAGGTATGGATCGTGCGGCCGTCGATAGCGGCGAGTGTATCCTCAACATATCCGCTCTCGTTAAGCGTATCGGTATGGATAGCTACCTGAACGTCGAATTTATCGGCGATCTCCATACAACTGCGGATCGCGCCTGGAGTGGATCCCCAGTCTTCGTGAATCTTGAAACCGCAAGCACCGGCCTCGATCTGGTTGCTGAGAATCTCTCGATTGGAGCAGTTTCCCTTTGCAAGGAATCCGAGGTTGATAGGGAGCGCATCGGCTGCCTGAAGCATTTTCTCAAGGTTCCACGGACCCGAAGTGATGGTAGTTCCGTTGGAGCCGTCTGTAGGACCTATACCTCCGCCGATCAGTGTGGTGATACCGTTGGAGAGACATTCGTAAGCCTGTTGGGGAGCTACCATGTGAACGTGACCGTCAATACCGGCAGCCGTAAGGATCATGTGCTCGCCCGAGATGGCATCGGTCGAAGGACCTGTCACGAGCTCCGGAGTCACACCCTTCATAATATTCGGGTTTCCGGCCTTACCTACACCGGCGATCTTGCCGTCCTTGATACCGACGTCAGCCTTCACCACTCCCAAAACAGGGTCGAGGATCGTGACGTTAGTGATCACGAGGTCAAGGCTACCCCCTTTCGAGGTGCACTCATTGGCGAGGCCCATTCCGTCGCGGAGGGTCTTGCCACCGCCATAGACAACCTCGTCGCCATACACCCTGAGGTCTTTCTCAATCTCTACATATAGATCGGTATTTCCCAATCTAATCTTGTCTCCTACGGTCGGACCGAAGAGCATATTGTTTTCCTGTCTCGAAATTGTTGCCATGGCGGATTATTTTTTTATTTCGTTTTCTGTATATTCCGCTTCGGCCTCATCCTCCGATACGGATTTGTAACCATATTCCTTCACTCTGCGCATTGCCTCGATCTTCTTTGGATAGAATGTCGGGCTGTCCTCAAGACCGGTATAGCCGTTCACGAGGTCGTCGAAACCGATCACACGACGTTTGCCGCTGTAGGCCACGAGTTCAACCTCCTTCTCCTCGCCCGGCTCGAAACGCACTGCCGTAGTAGCGGGAATGTTGAGATGGTAGCCGAACGCCTTGCTACGATCAAACTCCATATAGCGGTTCACCTCAAAGAAATGGAAGTGAGAGCCGATCTGTACGGGACGGTCGCCCGTATTGCGGACCACAACCTTCACCGTCCTGCGGTCTGTATTATAGTTGATGTCACCGTCGGCGAGGATTACGCCACCTACCGGAACCTCATCCTTGGGAGTGAAACCGGGAGTATTGGGATATGCGATCGGCGGTGTGCCGGGGAAAACGCCGTTGGGCTGTGAATAAGTCGCCTCAGGGGCGGCCTGTGCATTTGTATCACTCATAATGGTATCGTTTTGACAATGAGTTAACGTTGTTATGGATAATCTGCCGGGTGAGCCACTGCCCCTTTCTTCGACAAGCTCCATAAATTTATTCTCTCTTTCCTTACTTGATGGGTTGATGGATGCTGACCAGACGCGAGCCGTCAGTAAACACGGCTTCTACCTGAAGAAGAGTGATCATATCTGCAACACCGTCCATGACCTGTTCCTTTGTCAGAACGGTGGTCGCATCGTGCATCACCTCCTCTACGGTCTTTCCTTCTCTTGCTCCCTCAAGCGCGCAGCTTGTAATATAAGCCACTGACTCAGGATAATTCAATTTCAAACCTTTCTTAAGACGGCGTTCTGCTATTAGACCGACCATAAGAAGGGTGAGCTTGTCTTGTTCTTTTGGCGTAAAATGCATAACTTTTCAGTTTTGGAGATTGTTTTTCTGGCAGGTGAGTTTTCCAGTTGGTTATATATTTATATAAATAAACACGAGTTTAGCGGTATTTGTTCCTATGGACACAAATTTTATCCTTATTTATAATTGTTCTAAATTGAATAAAAATCCCCGGCATATTCCAATGCCGGGGAAAATAAGTTTTAACGGCCTAAAAATTTACGGAAGATATTCTGACGAGTCATTACCTGTTCGGTAGCCTTTACTTCTTCGCGGAGAATGTTCAATTCTTCCTCTTCG
>JAIDPP010000205.1 GCA_029062725.1 Muribaculaceae bacterium
CTACACATATTAAGTCGTCGGCAGCGTCAGTTGTGTATATGAGACAGGTGATGCAGACGGCCAATTCGCGGGAACGAGGGGTTTATAATGGAGAAACCGGTCGGATAACGGCTGTCACCCCCGAAGAGCAGACGCTGGAGGTCACCTTCTCCGACGGTCGCACCTCACTCTACGCCCGCAGCGAATTGAGCGAACTTGTGCTTGCATACGCCACGACAGTCCATAAACTGCAAGGCTCCGAGGCACGCAACATCATCATCCCCGTAACGATGGCCCATAAGCCGATGCTCTACCGTAACCTGATCTACACAGCCGTAAGCCGTGCAACGCGCCTCTGCATCCTTGTAGGGGAGAAAGAGGCTCTCGAATATGCCATAGAGAATACTCCGGCCGGTCGCCGCAACTCCAATTTCCGCTATAGGCTTCAGGAAGAGGGAAGGGAGAAAGACGATGAAAAAGGAGATATAGACGATGGGTGTTACTCTTAACCGGAAAATTCTTTGTAACTTTGCCACCGAAACGAAAGAGAGATGGCAAAATCAATTTTCATACCCTTTTCCGCCCTGCTTGCCTCGGGATCTTTTTTCCCTGTCGCGGCGCAGGAATCTGCCGATTCCATAGGACAGCTTGAAGAGATTGTCGTCACGGGACAGTCAGCAGGAAGCCGCATAAGTAGCCTGCGTCTGGGCGCCGAGAACCTCGAACTATCCAAGATGGCTCTGATGCCGGTGCTATTCGGCGAGAACGATATCATCAAATCTATCACTTATCTTCCGGGAGTGCATAGCGAGGGCGACGGTGCCGGAGGATTCGAGGTCCGGGGAGGCACATCCGGACAGAACCTTCTCCAACTCGACGGAATGACCCTCTATAACCCCACACATGTGATGGGTATTTTCTCCACATTCAATGATCAGGCGATAGGTCATGCCACCCTCTATAAGGGTCCGATTCCGGCGGCTTTCGGCGAAGCCTCCTCCTCAGTGCTGGAGACGTCTCTCAATCCGGGCTCCCTTGAGAAATGGGGCGGTTCGGGCACCATAGGCATCCTCGCGGCCAAAGTCGCGGCCGGGGGTCCGGTAGTGAAGGAGCGGTTGTCACTTGCCGTCACCGCACGGCGCTCATACGTTGACGCCTTTCTGAAACTGGTGCCGGAATACCGCGACATAGTGATGAATTTCTATGACGTTACCGCCAAGGTGCGCTATCAGGCGCGCAAGGAAGATGCCCTTGATCTTTCCTTCATAGCGGGCCACGACAATATGGCTA
The DNA here is from genome assembly GCA_029062725.1 of Muribaculaceae bacterium. Classification (GTDB taxonomy): domain Bacteria; phylum Bacteroidota; class Bacteroidia; order Bacteroidales; family Muribaculaceae; genus Lepagella. Next base: position 1,270 of record JAIDPP010000205.1, read on the forward strand.
TCGGAGGCGTCATGGGAATGTACTGGGGGAATATCGCCGGGTCTGCGCAATGGAGCTCGCGCCGCGGCGATAACTGGAGATTCGCCACCACAGGCGCCTATACTTCTTTCGCTACCAAAATGGAGATGAGCATAATGAAGGATGAACAGCTTCTGCGGGAATATATCCGCAACGCCTCCCTTAATGAGAACATACGTTACGATATTGATGAAGACCGTTCGCTTGATTTCGGAGTGAGATCGGAACTGCTGAGGGTGATGTCGGCCGATTTCACGCTTGCCGGAAACCGTAACCGGGATGTCAGGAGCGGCTGGGTCAACGCGGCCTGGGTCAATTACGAGGGGGTTCTCGGAGGTCCGCTCTATCTTTCGGGGGGAGTGAGGCTGAGCCTCTTCAGCACTCTGACCGGCGATCGTTTCCATCGTTTCTACTCCATTCAGGAACCACTCCCTTCCTACATCCCTAAAACCTATTTCACTCCCGAGCCGCGCCTGAGTCTGAAATGGGAGATCAATGAAAACCATAATGTAAAGGGGGGAGTGTCGCTGACGAGCCAGAGCCTTCATTCGATGCGTGGCAGCGAGACGAGCATGCCTTTCGACCGCTACATGCTCTCCACTGCCGGAATAAAGCCGGAGCGGACCTGGCAATATGCGGCCGGATATGCCGGAATGACGCCCGATGGAGACTTCGACTGGTCGGCGGAGGCTTATTTCAAGCGGATGGAAAATGTGTATGACTATCGCGATGGGAAAAGCATGTTTTCGGCTCTCGACATGGAGACGATAGTCCTGGGTGGGCGCGGAAGGAGCTATGGAGCGGAGTTTATGGCGCGCAAGAACAGCGGGCGCCTCACGGGATGGATCTCCTACAGTATTTCGAAGACACAGACCAAGATAGCCGGTATAAACGGGGGCCGATGGTATGACGCTACCAACGACCGCCGCCATGATCTTTCGGTCGTGGCTCTATACCACCTGACCGACCGCTGGAATCTCTCCGGCTCATGGATCTATTCCTCCGGTACTCCTCTGACCGCACCCGATGATAAATATGAATTGAGCGGAACCACCATCTATTATTACAGCAAACGGAACGGTTACCGCACTCCCGCCACCCACCGTCTCGACCTCTCCGCCACCTATACCCACCGGGGACGGCGTCTGACTTACGAATGGAGTTTCGGTGTCTATAACCTTTATTGCCGTTATAATCCGTATATTGTGTATTTCGAGGATGATCCGACGAACCCTTCCGGTTCGCGCGCTGTGTTGCGGGCGATGTTCGGAATCGTACCTTCGGTCTCATATACACTGAGATTCTAAATTAGAGTGAACAAGGATCAAAGACTATAAATGGATAAGAAGATATATAAGTTAGCAGCCGTAATGGCGTTGGTGCTTACTTTCCTTTGCGGTTGCGAGAAGGAACTCGATTTCAAATACAACGATATAGACCCTATCCCGGTAATAGAGGGCTCCTTGACGCAGCATGGGGCGGAGGTTTCGCTTACCCTCACCACTCCTATGGATGAGCCCATGCGTCGCGAACGGCTTACGGATGCCGAGGTAAGTATCCTTGACCTCACTACAGGAGAGGAGATTATGCTGACCATTGACGCAGAAGGGTTTTACGTCTCTCCGCAAGGAGGACTGGAGGGCCACACCTACCGCCTGATCGTGAAGCGCGGAGGGGAGCTCTACACCTCTGACTGCGAGATGCGTCCGGCTGTGGAGATCACCGGGATGGAGTTCTCATGGATAAAGATGCCCTACGATTATGTGGCTGTGCTTCAGGTCTCGTTTACGGATAATCCGGCTACGGTCAACGACTGTTACTGGATGCGTCTTTACCGTAACGGAGCGGCCTACCAATGGGCCGAGCTGAACGATATCCATGCCTCCGGAGGGGTGATCGATAAGGTGGTGATGACCACGCGGCGCGATCTTGAAGAGGAGGATGAAGCCGACCGTCTTGAGAAAGGGGATGTGGTGACAGCTACGATAGTGCCTGTAAGCCGCGCCATGCATGATTATTTAGAGGCGTTGGCCGTAGGGAACAGCAACGGCCCGCGGATGTTCACCGGCGGTTTCTGTCTGGGCTATTTCCTTGCCGCACCCATTGCCGAGCGGACACTTATCTTTGATCCCGACAGCTTCTGATAAGAAGATAATAATCAGATTAAGAAGCGCGATCTTATGTGTAGAGAACTTTTCCTTCAGTTCGTGAGATTTTTTGGAAGTCTGAAAGATATTCCGGATAATTTCATTAACTTTGCGTATTAATTACTTAAAAAGCTTAACATTAAAATCAGACATGAAAGGATTATACTCACGCGCCTTGGCTTTAGGGCTTTTCGGCGCGGCTGTGGCAGCCACGGCTCCCGACGTCTCCGCACTCGGCTGGCCCGAGAATTACGAAGGCGTTATGCTCCAGGGGTTTTACTGGGATTCCTACAAGGATACAGCATGGACCAACCTTGAATCTCAGGCCGACGAGCTGTCAAAATATTTCAAGCTCATCTGGATTCCCAATTCCGGGAAATGCTCCTATATGGGTTATATGCCCCAGTATTGGTTCACGAACCATAATTCAGCCTTTGGCAGTGAGCAGGAGCTCCTCTCGATGATCTCCACCTACAAGGCGAAGGGAACCGGCTTCATAGCCGACTGTGTTATCAACCACCGTAACGGCGTGACAGGCTGGTATGATTTCCCTGTAGAGAAATGGAACGGCCAGACCTGGAGCATCGGACTTGACGGGATCTGCCGTAACGACGAGATGTATTGGAATGAGGATCAGCCCAATCCTACTGGAAACTATGATACGGGAGAGAATTTCGACGGTTGCCGCGACCTGGACCATACAAATGCCAATGTGCAGGACAACTGCAAGAACTATGTGAAATGCCTCAAGGAGAAATACGGCTACATAGGTATGCGCTACGATATGGTGAAAGGTTACGGAGGTCAGTATAATAAGATCTACAACACTTACGCCGATGTGGAATATTCCGTTGGGGAGTATTGGGATGGCTATGACGCTATAGCTGCCTGGATCGAGGCTACGGGAAAGACATCGGCGGCTTTTGATTTCCCGTGTAAGTATGCGCTCAATGAGGCTTTCTCCACCGGAGACATGACCAAACTGGTATGGAAGGAGAACGGCGTCAATGATCAGCCGGCCGGAATGATCCATCATTGGTATCAGCGTTACGCGGTGACGTTTGTGGATAACCATGACACATACCGCGACGGTTCCAAATATACGGGCAATGTAATAGCAGCCAATGCCTTTATCCTCATGTCGCCCGGTACTCCTTGTGTCTTCCTTCCCCATTATCAGGCGTACAAGGAGGAGATTCAGCGCCTGATCGATATCCGTAACTCCGCAGGGATCCACAACCAGTCGAGTGTGAAGGTGCTTCGCTCTACCAGCGACTGCTATATGGCGGAGGTTGACGGGAAGAGAGGGAAGGTAGTGGTCAAGGTAGGCGGCGCTATGGCCTCTCCCGCCGGTTATTCCGATTCCGATATCAAGGCTGCCGGAAGCGACTATTGCGTATGGACCAAAGTGAATGTCGGAGGTGGCGACGATCCGGTCCCGACCCCTGCGGTTCCCGATCATTTATATCTGATGGGAAATCTTGATGGCGCTCAATGGAGCACATCGGCCTCCCCGGAGATGAAAAAGGATGGAGGCAAGTTCACCATAAGCGCTACTTTTGCGGTAGCCCCCGGGGAGAAGTATGCCTACTTTAATTTCTGCGATGCTCTGGCAGAAGATTGGGAGCCCCTGAATGCTACGGCTAACCGTTACGGAGCTCCGGAGGAGGGAACCGTTATCGCTGACAATACCACGGTAAAGATTCAGAAGCACGAGCGCGGAATTTCGGCTTCGAAAGTTCAATCCTGGAAGATTCTTCCGGGCACATATACATTGACTGTGGATTTCAGCGATATGAGCCTTACTGTAGGAGAGCGAGGGGAGATAGAGACGGATCCGATGCCTGCTCATTTCTATATCATCGGTCATGCCGACGGTAATGACTGGGCCTCCGATAAGGGTGTGGAAATGGAGATTTCCGGTGATTGTTTCGTGGCTAAAGTGGATTTAGTGCCTCCTGTTGCTTCAGATACACGTGCGGGAAAGGCTAACGCTTATTTCAGTTTTACAAAGAGTCTTTCCGACACCTGGGACGGTTTGAATATCGCCGGCAACCGTTATGCTCCGGAAGTCGATACAGAGCTTACACCGGATGGAAGGCCTGTGGAGCTTAAGGCCAGTGCCAATCCGGCGGAGGCAAAAGCCTATAATGTGGTCCCCGGCCGATACGACGTGGAGGTGAACTGGAAGGATAAGACCATCCGTCTGCGATCCGCCATAGAATCGGGGATCGGCTCCATCGACGTGTCGGGTGAGAAAGCGGCCTATTACAACCTTCAGGGGGTGAGAGTCGTATCACCCAAGAAAGGAGAAATCTACATCTGTGTGAAAGGAAATAAAGCGTGGAAAGTGGTATATTGATCCAATGAATTGAAATAAAAAGGGGGAATATCCTGACTGACAGCCGGGATATTCCCCCTTTTTATTTACAGTTTATAGGGTAAGTGGGTAAAGAGATGGTTGTTCCTACTTATTTTTCAGGCTGACACGTTTACGCACTGATGTAATAAGTAGCTCATAGAAGAAGTCGAGAAGTTTCACGGGGAGATTGTATGCCCTAAGAACGGCTTTATCAAATTCAATCCTATCCTTACGCTTTACTTCTTCAAAGACCGTTCCGATTTCACGTGATTCTAAAACTTTGAAATTCTTAAGAATAAGTTGCCGGTCTTTTGGTGAAATCAGAGAGGGATCAGGAAGTTTTATTGTTTTGAAATAGTTTGCATTTAGGTCTAATGCACCGAGGTTCCTTGAAGTTCCCTTGAATTCCAAGGTTAGGAAAGTGACAATGGAATTAAGTAAAGCACAGACCAACTTCAACTCAGATTTCTTGCTGATCTGCAGACCGGTCATCCTTTGATCGAATGCAAAAGGAGTAGGAGAGTATGTGAAGAAAAACCGTTCGTATGGATTTATAGCAGTTATTATATTTGCTGTCTTTGGATTAATGGAATACCAGAAAGGCTTATGTCCGGCACATGCCTGCGGCACGGTAAGAGAGCCATTCCTGTTCATTGTATTAACAAAGCGGTTGATCCATTTCTTTGTGGCAGTGTCCAAAGAATCGATAGGGGTAGCGCATACAAAGACGGAGTGTCGGTAATCTTCTGCAAATTTGATAGATCGACATTCGACAGGAGATTTTATGTAAGGCTTCAGGTATTTAGATTCAATTCCTAAAGTTTCAATTTCCTTGTCGGGTATAATAAACATCGGATTCCATCCAGTCCTTTCTCCCCTGATAACGTTTACTACATTAGGATAATATTGAACGGATACACGATCGAACATCTTTAAAGGATCAACAGCAGTAAAGAATTGATCCCAATTTATTCCTGTTGAAAGAGAAGTAAGCAGAGTATCCCTGTCAACAGTAACTATCTCCATGAGGTTGTCTATGGAATTTACTTTTTCCGGAAAAACATTATCCACCTTCCAATAAGGATTCATCCCCGGCTCTGAATTATCTATGTTTAAATATAGATTTTCGATTTTTTCCAGTTGACTTTTTACATCTTTTGTATCCTCAAAGAAATATGAGAGTTTGAAATTTAAATTAACGAATTTAGTAGGTTTATTAAGATTTCCTTTCTCTGCCACGAAGAAAAGAGTGGATACCTGAGAGTCTGAAAACCAGTGTTCCGCTGTGCTCCTCACCACATATTTTATGTGGAAATTATTCAGGAGAAAATCCTTGAATTGTAGTCCGTAGTCCTTACCGAGCCATGCATTTGATGTAATGACGGAAAGTACGCCACCTGGCTTAAGAAACTGAAGAGAGTTATATACACAGTATGCGAAGTAATCGGCACGCTCGTTGATATGAAACTTATCCTTTTTGATAAATGCGCGTTGTGTTTTCCCAAATGTTTCTTTGAATAGGAATGTAAGTTTATCATTAGGTATATCCTCCTGTTGAATAAAAGGAAAATTACTGGCTATCCCATCAAAGAGGGGTATCTCTTCCGAAAGGTGTTTAGAGTAATCTGAAGAATCGGGGAAAGATATATCTTTACCCACATATAGATTAAAGAAATCCTCCCGGATTACTCGGGGGAAATTATCTGATTGCGTAACATCCTGCTTATAAAGATTAATGACCGAAAGGATAGCAGGAAAATGAGAGATATCATTACCCCATATCTGTCTCAATAATTTCTGATGATTATTGTTTCCCCAATAGGAAAGGATTTTATAGAAGGAATTTAAGAAACTTCCGGTTCCGGCCGTTGGGTCGAACAACATTGCGTTTCTGTCAATGACGGCCGGAAAAGCAACTAAATCAGCTAAATGCTCGGAAGTGAAGTATTGGCCTAATTTTTGCTTTTCATCGTCTGGAACCAGATTCTCCAAAATAGTTCCTATCACGCCAGCAGGGAGAATCTTGAAGTCAAATTCTTTAAGAGTGTCAATGAGCTTAGACAAAGCTTCGCAAGTCTCCTTGGAGAAAGCGATCTCATCCGTAAAGTATGGCATGAAAATAGCTTGATAATCTATTTCCTTGGCTTTACCGAAGAATGTTTCAAGTTCTTTTTGGAGATAAAGAGGATTATTAATAGTCAGGAGAGGAATTTGTGCTGGTAGGTTTTCATGTAATGTAAGGTAGAAAAGCAACTTTCCGATTACATTATAGAATGTGAAGGTGGCCAAAACCTGTTTTTCATCAATAAACTCGACTTTACGAGAGGATGACCCCAGTATCTTTAATGTCGAACTCTCATAGATTTTCCATTGATTATATTTATTCCTAAAATCCCGACTTTCCCCTATCCTGATATTTATGGCTTCTCTGAATTGGGGAACTATAATATTTTGCGCACGCTTTATTGCTTCAATTATATTACCGGAGATATTGATGGCTGTTTTCAACTCCCCTTTTAATCGCAACATATCAAGATCATGTAGAATTTCGGAGGCTCTGCGCCGCAAAGAGGCTTCATGAGTGCTATATTTTGTCGGGTCAGCTAAATCCTCCCGGTAGTTGATGGTTTTGACTTTTGGATAGCGTTTAAGAATTGTCAGGTTCTCAAGTGAATAGCTGTCTGTATCAATTTTCCAAATGATTGCTTCCGCTCCGTTCCAAGTCACAAACGAATCTGAATTGATTCGTCTGGCTTTTTCCAGGGCATTTTCTAACATTGCGACGTCATCTACCTTTGTGTCGGGAAATTTCAGTTCCCAACCATTGAAAATCAATCCTGAAGTCTTATTTGAGAAAATAAGAATATCAGGAAATTTAGTACGTCCACCTTCTATACTTACACTGGTGTCGTTTGTGGCATCTTCGAATGTTGTAGTTCCTTTTGATATATCCTCTTTCAACCAACTAATCAACTGACCTGCCCAATCCCTTTCGTTACGTTTGATAGATGCCATAAAATTAATGTTTTGCAAAATCCTCCAGAGTAAAAAGGCTATTATTTGTGACTTCTTCCAGTCTTTGATTGCAGACTGTAATATAGTCGGTATCGATTGTTTTATGCAGTTTTACATCTTTATTTTTTTCAATCCCGATATATTTACGTCCTTCAAGTGCCGCGGCAACCAAAAAACTTCCACTACCGCAAGCATTGTCCAAAACCACGTCTCCGGGATTAGTATATGTACGGATCAGATAACGACCCAGTTCAACAGGTTTTTGAGTGGGATGATAGACCTTACCTTCCGATTCAGCAGTCTTGAAGTATAAGAAATCCTCCTGAGGTCCTTCCTCGAAGCAAATCACGTCATTGGGATATCGGTTGCCATCACTTTTTATGTGTCGTGGTTTGAAGTCACCGTAACTTCCTGTAAACTGATCTTTCCTGATCCCTTTGTCGTAACTTTCTCCAGCAGTCATCTGGGGGTTATAGGTCGGTTGCTGTCGATAGAATACACATATATCCTCATGCTTTCTAAGAGGTTGCTTTTTTGCATTAAGGAAATTGGTTGATTTTGATTTAATCCAGACTATTTTGTATTTGAACCATTTCTCGTTGCTAAGAATAAGGTGAGCTGTGAATATACCCTGGGACGTCAGAACGATCACTCCATTCTCCTTTACAATACGTGTGTATTCTGCCCATAATTTATCAAGATCAATCACAGAATCCCATTTATTCTGGGTTGTACCATAGGGAAGATCACACAGAACCATATCTACTGATTTATCCGGAATCAATGGCATTAAGTCAAGACAATCTGCCTCAAAAACTTTATTAACAAACTTATCAATCGGTTCCATATACAACATACTGTTCTGTCAGTTGCAATCCTCGTGTGGATTTACAGGTATTGTTTTAGAGAAATGGTTTTAGATTAATGTTTTGAAAACCATTTATTCAAATTTAAGAATTTATATTTATATTTCCAAATTGGAGGAGGATTAAAATTGCCGAATATTTATTAAATTTGCAGAATAAACACGCTTAATATAAAATAAAACAGGAATCGAAGAAAGCCGGACATAATGTTACACCATCGCCATTTTCATATCTTCCTTATAGCCTCGGTATTATCCATCGGGTTGATATCATCGTGCGGGCAGGGGAAGAAAAGTTATGATATCGACAGTCTGATAGAGGATTATGCCTATGAGGAGGGAACGGAGTTTGTGGAGCTGCATGTGATGCGTCCCGGCGACAGGGACTCCTCCGGGGAAGAGATTCTAACCTCGAAGGAAGAGGCCGTAGCGGACACTGTTGACTCAGAGGCTGACGGCTATAGCGAGGAGCCGGAGACTGAAATCAAGGATGAGAGGCCGGTGCAGAGAGTACGCACCCGCAATCTGGGACGTCTGCGGGAAGTTTTCAACGATTCCAACTACAGGCAGCTCGTATATGCGCAGAGTCTGGGAATAGCTCCGATCCGCAGCCTCTCGGATGCCTACCATACCCGGCGTCCTATCGTACGCGTGAAGAGCAACCGGGATTATACGGTCGATACCCTCACCCATTCGCTACCTTATCTGGTTCCAGAGGCAGAGCGGCTGCTTCGCGACATAGGACGCAATTTCCAGGATTCCCTTAAGAAAAGAGGGGATGCCCGTTACCGTGTCAGAGCAACCTCGCTGTTGCGCACTCCGGCTACAGTGAAGAAGCTGCGGCGTGTCAACATCAATGCCACCGATTCCTCCACCCATCAGTTCGGAACGACTTTCGATCTTTCCTATCACCGTTTCCACAATCTTAATCCTGCTGTCGAGGTCTCAACCGAAGACCTTAAAAATGTATTGGCCGAGGTGCTTTACGATCTCCGTGAGCAAGGACGCTGTCTGGTTAAGTTCGAGCGCAAGACGGGGTGCTTCCACGTCACTGTCACACACTGACTTGCCCTTTTATCGGAGGCCAGGGGTTGTAATCCTCAAGAGAGAAATCGTCATACCTGAACGCGAATATATCTTTCACTTCCGGATTCAGATGCATCCTCGGAAGGACCCGGGGTTCCCGCGCCAGCTGTTCGCGCACCTGGTCGAGGTGATTGAGGTAGATATGGGTATCGCCTGTGGTGTGTATGAATTCACCGGGTTCGAGGCCGCATACCTGCGCCATCATCATGCATAGGAGAGCGTAGGAAGCAATATTGAAAGGAACACCGAGAAAACAGTCGGCGGAACGCTGATAGAGTTGCAGCGATAACTTTCCGTCAGCCACATAGAACTGGAAGAAGGCATGGCATGGAGGAAGATTCATATTCTTGAGATCGGCCACATTCCAGGCCGACACGATAATTCGGCGGGAGTCGGGACTATGCTTTATTGCCTCCACTGCTTCTGAAATCTGGTCGATGAATCCTCCGTCATAGTCAGGCCACGACCGCCATTGATACCCGTAGATATGTCCCAGCGAGCCTTCGGGGTCAGCCCATTCATTCCATATCCTCACGCCGTTGTCCTGAAGATATTTCACATTTGTATCCCCTTTGAGAAACCATAGCAGCTCATGGATGATACTTTTCAGATGGACCTTTTTTGTCGTAAGGAGTGGGAAACCCTCGGAGAGATCAAAACGCATCTGGTGGCCGAAGATGGATATGGTTCCCGTCCCTGTACGGTCCTCCTTGCGGTGGCCCTCGGAGAGTATTTTCTTCAAGAGATCCTGATATTGTTTCATTTCGCTTCTGTTCTTTTCTGAAATAACGGAGTGAGTGGCATATTACGGTTCGACTGGAAACGTATGGCGTCCTCATCACATACGGCCAGGCAGTCGAAGCATCGCAGACACCGGGGGTTATCCACCAGGCGATCAGTGACCTTTATACAGTGGGCCGAGCAGACATCTTCGCATTTCCCGCAGTACGTGCATCGGTCCGGATCAATCTCGATATTCATTATAGAGGAATGACCGATCGCGCAGAGAGCGGCACCAAGCGGGCATACGGTCGTGCAGTAATCTCGTCCGGACATCACTGACCAAACGGATACGATAATGAATGAGACGATTCCCGAGATTATACCGGTCGAAACACCATAACCGAAATCTATCCATGTATCTGAGATAGCCTCGGGTCGCACTGTGGCCGCCATATCCGCCGTCATGTTCCAGGGGCCGAGGACATATCCTACCGGGAGGAAACCGAGGAGGAGGCTAAGGATAAATCCAATAAGGCATAATTCCCCCCAGATTTTCCTTGTTTTCCAACGGTAGGGTTTCTTTTTCTTCCGGAGGCGTCTTCCGAGTCTGGCGAAGAAATCGGTCATCGCCCCGATCGGGCATACCGTGGAGCAATAGATCCTGCCGAAGGAGAGAGTGATAAGGAGCCACACGAGTGTGGCTCCTATCGTAGTTGCAAGCAGAGAAAGATTTATCTGGCTTTTGACGGATATAACCGCCATGGGGTGAGCATCCGGTCCGATACAAAGATAGACCGTAGATGCGGCGAAGAATAGAATCGCCAGAAAAATCCTGAAAACTCTGATATTCTTCATTTATGGGATAATCCTGTAAAAAAACGTTTAAGGTGAGACATTACCGTTTACCCTGTTTCTTCTGCTGCTCGCGGAGCATGGCCTGCTGCTGGCGCTGCATCTCCTCGACGCGAGCCATAAACCCGGATTTCTTCTTAGGCTTTTTGGCGTTCTCGGCCATCTTCTTTCTCACATCCTCCTCCTTGATGATGAAGCGGAAGGCGAAGGTCTGCATGATTGTGATGAGCAGGGAAAGGAAATAGTAGTAGGAGAGGCCTGCCGCATAGTTGTTGAAGAATACGAGGAACATGATCGGCATCAGATACATCATCCATTTCATTCCGGGCATACCGGAATTCGACTGGTTCTGCATGTTGATGTAGGTGTAAATGATGTTGGTCACTGTCATCAACAGACAGAAGAGGGATATGTGGTTTCCGAAATATTCAGTCACGAACGGGATGTTGCCGCTCCATGAGATGATTGCGTCGGGAGCGGAGAGATCGTGGGCCCAGAGGAAACTTTGGCCTCGCAGCTCGATGCATGAAGGGAAGAAAGCGAACATCGCGAAGAGGATCGGCATCTGCAGCAGCATGGGGAGGCATCCCGACATCGGGTTTGCTCCGGCCTGCGAATAGAGAGCCATGGTCTTCTGCTGGCGGGTAAGGGCGTTGGCCTGACCGGGATATTTGTCGTTGATCTCCTTGATCTGGGGAGCGAGGAGACGCATCACGGCCTGGCTCTTGTAGCTCTTGTAGGTGAGCGGGAAGAGGATAAGCTTGATGAAGATAGTCAGCAGAAGGATGATTATGCCATAGTTGGAGATAAAGCTTCCGAGGAAGGTGAACACCGGAATGACGATGATGGTGTTGATCCAGCGGAAAAGACTCCATCCGAGGGGAATCAGACGCGTAAGGTGAAGGTTCTCCCCTGGGTCGATGCTCTTGTCGAGACCGGAGAGTAGGGGATAGAGGTTAGGCCCTATGTAGAGGGAGAAAGAGGCTGGATTGGGAGCAGACCAGTCATAGTCGTTGACCACAGCCTCGGCAGTAACCTTCTTAAGGTAGTCGGAACCTTTCAGCACCTCCGATTGAAAATCCGCCGAATGGAAATTTCTGTCGGCGATAAGGACAGAGGAGAAGAACTGGTTCTTGAATCCTATCCACTTGATTTTTGTCTGGCGTTCTTCAGTATCGTTCTTGGATTCAGAGAGGTGTTCCACAGAACCTCCGGCGAATTTATAGTAAAGGCCGGAATTTCGCTCCTCGAACATACGGCCCTTCTCCTGACGGCGGATATCCTGCATCCAGGTGAGGCCGAGGTTTCGGTTGTTAGACATAACTGCCTGCGCCATATTCTGCTGCACCACCTTGACGCCGATCACATAACTGTCGCCTTTGGGGAGGGTGTATTCCAGGCCCCACCAAGAATCCGGAGATAGATTGAGAGTCATGCGGACTGTGGTGTCGTTGAGCTGAACGGGAGTGAAGTACAGGTCGGAGGTTCCGACAGGATTGGGGAGGGGAATATTGAAATTCAAGCTGTTGGATTCTCCCTCGAAAATCACCACCTTGTTCTTAACGCTCTTGGTTTCGTCGGCGGAATATTCCGTGTCATATTTCTTAAGCTCAGCTTTTGTTATTGATCCCGACTTGCTGCTGAGGTCGAGGGCAAGGACATCGTTTTCGAGGCGTACAGTCTTGTTCTCTCCGACGGTGAACTGCGCGAACTTTCCGTAGCGTCCCATATTGTTGGAGAGGCTTCTTACGTTCTGGATTGCCTGACGCTGCTCTGCGGCCGACATTTTGGAGAGGTCAGCTGCTGTGATGTCGCTCCAGGCGAGCTTACGTCCGTTGACAGAGACGTAGCCGAAGATAGAATCTCCGGCTAAAGATAGGTCTATACCGGCCTGGGAAAGATTGGTCACTTTAGAGGAATCCGGGAGGATACGTGTGGTTCCGTTGTCGGCGATGTTGGCGCGGAGCCATTCCATCTCTGTGGCCGACAGGCGATCGACGCCTCCGGGAGCGGTCTGTTCTGTAATGGCCTTTTTAGGGGCGTCGTTCTTCTCTTCGGGCTGCGGTTTGGGAGTGAGCCACATGAAAAGGAGGAAAACGGCGGCCATCAGGATCAGGCCGTTCAAGGTGTTTTTATCCATTTTATGAGTTGTTGTTGTTTTAATCGTTTTCCCTTTCAGCGCCGTATTCTATGGCGGCCTTTACGAAAGAGATGAAAAGAGGATTGGGGTTAAGGACTGTTGATTGGTATTCGGGATGATATTGCGTTCCGACAAACCATCTGAGCGAAGGAATCTGGACGACTTCCACCAGCCCTGTCTGCGGATTTTCCCCGACACATTCCATACCTGCCTGTTCGAACCGTTGGCGGAATTCATGGTTGAATTCGAAGCGGTGGCGGTGACGTTCCCTTACGGTCTCGCTGCCGTATGCAACCGCTGGAATCGAGCCCGGACGCAGGCGACATTCGTATGCTCCCAGACGCATTGTGCCTCCTAAATTCGATATGCTCTTCTGCTCATCCATCAGGTCGATCACGTTATAGGGGGTGTTATGATCCATTTCGGTGGAGTTGGCGTTTTCCATTCCGAGCACATTCCGGGCGAATTCTATTACCATACACTGCATGCCGAGGCAGATACCGAAAGTCGGGATATCGTTTTGACGGCAATACCTTAGGGCGGTGAATTTTCCTTCGATGCCGCGCTGTCCGAATCCGGGGGCTATGATTACGCCGTCAAGACCGGAAAGTTTCTCGCTGACATTCGACTCGTCAAGTTTTTCGGAATGTATGTAGCGCAGATCGAGTTTGCGGTCGCAGTATGTGGCGGCCTGAAGCAGCGCTTCCGAAATAGACTTATACGCGTCCTGGAGTTCGACGTATTTCCCGACCAGGCCTATGGTGACAAGTTTCTCTGCCGAAGAAAGTTTTTCGAGGAAGAGGTTCCAGGCGTCAAGATCGGGTTTTTCCGTCCGGACTTCGGAATTGGTCATCTCTATCACCATATCGTCGAGTTTCTGGGCGTGCATCATCAGCGGTACCTGATAAATCGTCGGGGCGTTGAGGCTCTGTATCACGGCCTGGGGGGCAACATTACAGAACTGAGCCACCTTGCGTAACATCCCTGCGGGGATCTCTTTCTCAGTGCGCAGTACGAGGATATCGGGCTGTATTCCGACCGACTGAAGCATCTTTACGGAGTGCTGTGTCGGTTTGGTCTTCAGTTCCTGCGCGGCTTTGAGGTAGGGAACGTATGTGAGGTGGATGCAGAGTGCGTTCCTGCCGAGTTCCCACTTGAGCTGCCGGACAGCTTCAAGAAAGGGTGTGGATTCGATGTCTCCGACCGTGCCGCCGATTTCGGTGATTACAAAGTCATATTCGCCTGTATTTCCGAGAGCCTTTACGTTGCGTTTTATCTCATCGGTGATGTGTGGGATAATCTGTACGGTCTTTCCCAGATAGTCGCCGCGGCGCTCCTTGTCGATTACCGACTGATATATCCGTCCGGTGGTGACGTTGTTGGCCCGGGTGGTGGCGATGTTTGTGAAGCGTTCGTAATGTCCGAGGTCAAGGTCGGCTTCATGCCCATCGACTGTCACGTAACATTCCCCGTGCTCGTAAGGGTTGAGAGTTCCGGGGTCGATGTTGATGTAGGGGTCGAATTTCTGGACCGTTACACGATAGCCTCTTGCAAGGAGAAGGCGTGCAAGTGAGGAAGAGATAATGCCTTTACCGAGAGATGACACAACACCGCCGGTGACGAAAATATACTTTGTCTCCACTTTTAGTTAGTTTTCTGCAAAGTTAATACCGATTCGGCGGATACGCAAATTTTTTTCTCACTTAGGCGGTGTAAGCCGTATAGGTGAGGTATGCAGGCTGGAGACTAAAGGTAAACCATCCTTTTAATTTGCCTTGCAATGTCCGGGAGGGATTTCCCTTGGGCTTTCATGGCCGCCGGATCGACGGGAGGGAGGAAGGTGATGGAGAAGCTTTTACCCCTTGAGGCGCAGACTTCGGAAGGGAGAAAAATTTGCTCGATATTGAATTTTATCCCTAACTTCCGCCTCCATTTGGCAAGGCGGTAGAATCGGCGGCGGTTGAGACCTTCGAAACGGACAGGGATGATTTTGCGCCCCGACTCAATGGCCTTGGCCACGAAAGATTTCTGCCAGTCGAGGTCGCGTATCTCTCCGTCGGGATGCAGCCTTGAAACCAATCCGGCCGGGAACATCACGATCTGCTTATCCGAGGCGTAGGCTTCATTTATAGCTTTTGTGGCTTCGCGTCCCTGGGTTCCGAACTTGTTGACAGGCAGGAACACTTTCCGCAGCGGCTCTACATTCATCAGCATGTCATTGACCAGGACACGTATATTTCCGTCTCCATATTTTCGCCCCAGCACCTTCACCAATCCTATTCCGTCCAGGCCGCCCAGGGGATGGTTGGAAGCGAATACGAATCTTCCTTCCTTCGGCACATTCTCCCATCCTTTCACATCGAGGGTAAGATTCAGATAAGAGTAAACGCTATCGGAGAAATCAGCGCCCTCCTTAGGGTAGCTGACGCGTAGAATTTCGTTAAGCTCCTCCTGATGGATAATCTGTTCTATCAATGATGTAACGAGCCCGGGAATTTTCATCCCCCGGGCTTTGACTATTTCTTTAAGATCTATCTTCAGCATAATCCTTGCTCTTGCCTCTTTATCCGCGTTTAATCCGGATTGACGGAAGTCTCTTCATCCCAGAACTCCTCTTCCCAATCTTCATCGGAATAATTGGAGAAGTCATCTTCCTCGGGTTCCTCCTGCTCGAAGATGAAGTTGTCTTCCTCCTCCACGCGGTGACGGATATCGAGGTTACGGTGTGTCATGGTGAAGTTATTGCTGTTCTCTTCGGAGTTTATTTCTCTCCACAGGAGGTCTTTAAGCTCGGTCAATCCCTGCCCTGTCACAGCCGAAATAAAGACCGTCGGCACCCCTTCGGGGAGTTCGCGTGCAATCTCCTCGCGCAGTTCGTCGTCGAGCAGGTCTGATTTGGTTATGGCGAGTACGCGACTCTTATCCGCAAGTTCGGGATTAAATTCCCTGACCTCTTTAAGCAGCACCTCATAGTCGCGCTTAATGTCGTCGGAATCGGCGGGAACCATGAAGAGCAGGACCGCGTTACGCTCGATATGACGCAGGAAGCGGAGCCCAAGTCCCTTTCCTTCACTTGCTCCTTCGATGATTCCCGGGATATCGGCCATCACGAACGACTGACCGCCACGATATTCGACGATACCCAGAGAAGGCTCCATAGTGGTGAAGGGGTAATCGGCGATTTTCGGTTTTGCGGCCGAGAGAGCTGAAAGAAGGGTTGATTTTCCGGCGTTCGGGAAACCGACGAGTCCGACATCTCCGAGGAGTTTGAGTTCAAGGATCACGGCTTTCTCGATAGCGGGTTGACCGGGCTGTGCATAGCGGGGAGCGCGGTTGGTGGCAGTGGCGAAATGCCAGTTTCCGAGTCCCCCTTTTCCTCCGCGGAGGAGCTTTATTTCCTCACCGTCTTCTGTGATTTCAGCCAGAAACTGCCCTGACTCTGCATCGAATACGGCCGTCCCGACCGGTACCTCAATAATACGGTCCTCGCCATCCTTTCCCGTTGATTTATTCTCGCCTCCGCTTTGTCCATCGGTAGCGAACACATGACGGGTATATCGCAGGGGCAGGAGCGTCCACATATTTCGGTTTCCCCTAAGGATGATGTGACCTCCACGTCCACCGTCGCCACCGTCGGGTCCGCCTTTTGGAATATATTTCGCTCTGTGATAGTGCCTCGAACCGGCTCCTCCCTTGCCCGAGCGGCAAAGGATCTTTACATAAT
>JAIDPP010000206.1 GCA_029062725.1 Muribaculaceae bacterium
ATCTTAAGGAATATATTTTTCAGATCATCCCCTCATACTAATGTTATCCTTCTTTTTCCATTAGTTCCAGAAGGCGCATTTCTCCTTCATCTATCCGGTCGATAAGGGCGGCCATCTTTTCGCCGGCTTCCACTATCTCCTGCGCCGACATCTCTCCGGACGACATACGGATCTCAAGCTCCGATTTCTCTTTTTCAAGTTCGGGAAGGATTATCTCCAATTCCTCTTTCTCCTTTTTCTCCTTAAACGAGAGCTTAACCTTAGCAGGCGTCCGGCGCCGTGATGCTCCGGATGAAAACGGAGCGTCGGTAATCCCGCTCTTCCTTGCCTTCTCCTCCTGCTCCCTGCGTTCAAGCTCTTTACGCTCGCGCTCCTCTTCGGCCACGCAATGACGGTAAGTGGAATAATCTCCCGGGAAATCTCGCACCTCTCCATCCCCCTTGAAAACGAACAGATGATCGACTATCCGGTCGAGGAAGAAACGGTCGTGGCTGACCACTATGACGCATCCCTTGAAATTGACAAGATAATCTTCCAGCACGGCAAGGGTCATAATGTCGAGGTCGTTTGTAGGCTCGTCAAGAATCAGGAAGTTGGGATTGCGCATAAGCACAGTCGCCAGATAAAGCCGCCGACGCTCACCTCCACTCAGTTTTGCGATATATTTCTGCTGTGTCTGTGGAGTGAAAAGAAACTTTGACAGGAAAGCGGAAGCGGTCATTGTGGTCTTGTCGTCGATGCGAACCGTCTCCGCAATCTCCCTCACGGCATCGATAACCTTTTTGCGTTCATCGAAATCCGTCATCCCCTCCTGTGAATAATACCCCCAGCGCACAGTCTCGCCGACATCTATACTCCCGGAATCAGGTTGCAGCTCCCCTAAAAGAAGCTTTATGAAGGTTGATTTTCCGGCACCGTTATCCCCTACGATACCGACCTTCTCATATCGGGCGAAATCATAGCTCCAACCGTTAAGAATCCTCTTCTCACCGAAAGACTTCCTTACATCGCGGGCCTCGAATATCTTGGAGCCGATATAGGAAGATTTTACTGTCAGGTCCACGTCACGCCGCGAAAGGTCAACCCTGCTTTTGGCCTCTAACTGATGGAAATTATCGATACGGTATTTGGCTTTTGAGCCTCTTGCCTGAGGCTGTCGGCGCATCCACTCGCGCTCGGTGCGGAGAAGGTTTCTAATCTTCGCCAATTCAGCCGAGAGGTTCTCATGCCGTTCTTCACGCTTCCGGACATAATAGTCATAATTTCCATCGTAAGAATAAGCCTGCCCGCGGTCGATCTCAATGATACGGTTGCAGACATTATCGAGGAAATAACGGTCGTGAGTCACCATCAGCAAAGTGACTTTCTGACGCGTAAGGTAATTCTCGAGCCATTCTATCATCCAGATGTCAAGATGGTTGGTAGGCTCGTCAAGAATTAGCATATCGGGGTTTCCCATCAGTACGCGGGCCAGCGCCACTCGCTTAGCCTGACCACCGGAAAGACGTCCCAAAGGAACATCCATCTCGGTGATACGGAATTGATAGAGCAATTGACGGGCAAGGTCAGGGCCATTCCATTCCTCATCCTTCTCCACTCCGGAAGCAACATACTCCAGAACAGTCATATCTCCATCCATAGCGGGAAGTTGCTCAAGATAGCCTACACGGAGACCATTGCGAAAAACCACATTTCCCGAATCATAATCCTCTTTTCCGGCTATGATATTTAGGAAAGTGGTCTTTCCGGCACCATTCGGAGCGATGATACCGATCTTATCACCCTGAAAAATTCCGAGCGTCAGATCTTCGAAAAGAATCCGGTCACCATACGATTTTGTAAGTTTCTCTATCTGCAAATAACTTTCCATTTCTTTGAATAGGATATTGGATCTGTCACTTATAAACATCTGACCCTGCCGACGACTTAA
>JAIDPP010000207.1 GCA_029062725.1 Muribaculaceae bacterium
AAATAATTTTCTCCCCCGACTCCCGTTCCTTTCTCAACTCTGCCAGGGTGTTTTCATTTACCCTCACCTGAACCAGCAAGGCCTCCTCCTCATCCCGGGACAGTAGATGGCGTTGCTCGGTGGCTACGGTTTTGACCATGCTATCGCGTTCGGCACGTGCTCTGGAGAAAATACGGGAGATGGCTTCGCCGTATAGTGAGAACTTCCCGGTATCGGTCAATTGTTCGAGGATGCGTTCCCGCTCATCCTTTCCACCGGTAAGGAATTCGGCGAACTGGCCTTGCGCCAGCATTGCCATGCGGCTGAATTGTTCGTAGGAAAGTCCGACGGCTCTTAGGATACGACTCTTTATCTCCTCCTTGCGTCCTCCCTCGATGAGTTCGGAATCACCGATCTGCAACGACCAGGAGGAGGTGCGGAGACGTCCGCGGTTATTGATACCGAGTTTGAAAGTGGAGATATATTCTACCCCGTCGTTCCCCTCGAAATGCAGCCGGGAGAAACACTCATCTCGGTAGGTGATCCCGAGTCGGGTATATTGAGCGATGTCTGTCAGAGCAATTTCCTCACCGTCGGCGGTTGCAAACACATTATTTTTCTTTCCGGTTACCCCCTTTACTCTCGGAGTCGTGCCGTAAAGGGCCATAGAGATGCAATCGAGAATCACGGTCTTTCCAGCTCCCGTGTCGCCGGTAATCAGAAAAAGTGAGGCGGGATCTGCGTCACCGAAAGAACGGAGGCTGTTCTCAAAATCGATATCCGCTTTTTCGATAGAGGCTATATTGCGTATGCTAAGTCTTTTAATCTTCATTGTTCATGGACTGGATTTCAAGTTCTATTTCACGGAAGGCATCCTTGAGGGCCGGGATATTAAGTGCGGGATAGCGTTCGGCCGTCATCTCGATAAACTTAAACGGATCCGAAATCTGTTGGATCTCCTCCACTTGAATTTCATGCAGGGGAGTGGACTTTTCGGTTTCCTCACAGTCCTCACCCCGCTCCCACAGGATCTTGGGGTTGTATCTGAGATCCTTCCCCTCCTGCTCAAGGAGGGCATAAACGGCATTATTGAAATCGGAGGAGAGGTCGGTTGCCTCCTTCACACGAAGCCGGATATATACAGAGTCGGCGCATCCGGCATATTTCTTAAGCTCTTTCATGATTTTCTTCTGATTGTCGAATGCTTCCCCCTTCAAAGGGAGTGTCACGAAATGCCGTAGCTGTCTAAGGGGAAGGATGCGGAGGGTCACCGGTTTTCCTCGGCCTCCGGTTTCCACAAATGAAATGGAATGAGGGAATGTCTCATCGCAACTTACATGAAGCGCGCTGCCGGAATAGCGCGCGACAGGCGGCGGATAAACAGCCTCCTCCATGAAAGAGTCTTCGGGGTGTCCGAGGGTCTGCGGCCTGTGGATATGTCCGAGCGCGAGATAATCATATCCCTCTCCGAGTTTCTCAAGGTCTGTAGTTCGCAGAGTGCCGATCTCTTCAGGGTGACCTGTGAAGTCGTTTCCGGTCACGGCGAGATGGCCGGTCATAACAACAGGGAGACCGTCATGATTTTCGCCGGCAATGTATTCCTGAATGGCCCGGGCTACATCGGAGCGTTCGGAATTCATATAGGGGAGAGCGATGACATATCCGGCCGGAAGACGCATTATAAAATCTTCTTCCCATCCGGGGCGGTCCTGATAGTTCAGAGGGGGAGGGGTTCCGACAACCTTCGCGTTGGCGAGTTCCCAGATCGGGCTTTCAGCCTCCATTCTGGAAGGGGAATCATGATTACCGGCAATGATGACGATAGCCATCTCCGGACGAAGGCGCCTTATTCGGACGAAGGCTTCTGTAAATATTCTCCGATATCGGGCAGATGGCTGCGGAATATCGAACACATCGCCGGCCACGATCAGGAGATCCGGGGCAAGGGAATCAACATAATCTTCAAGCTGGCGAAAAAAATAAATATGCTCGTCGGCTCGTTCGTAATACTGATATATAATCTGGCCGATATGAAGATCGGCTGTATGCAGGATTTTCATAGATACTGACCGTGGGATAATGAAACGCAACCGTCCTGAAAGGAGGATATAATCATAAACAGGGCGATGGAAAGCAAATTTAGCAAAAATCAAGCGGAAATTCAAGAGCTCCGGAGATAAATAATATGATAAAGGTTAATTAAAAAATTTGATAACGTGAAGAATTTTCTTAATTTTGCAGGATAAATCAACTAATAACGACTATGTATCAGTATCCTGTACCTTTTGGCGAGGCGATTCGTCGCGCGTTCAACAACTATTGTGTCTTTACCGGGCGCGCATCGCGTTCGGAATATTGGTGGTTCGTACTTTTCACCGCAATTGTGGGGTGGGCCATCGGCATAATCCTGGGACTTCCATTAGGAAGTGACAGCTTCATCTATCAAGGTGTATCAGGACTTTGGGGACTCTTTATCTTCCTTCCTTCGCTTGGACTCTGTTTCCGCCGTCTTCATGACACGGGCCGTTCGGGCTGGAATATCCTCTGGGCTCTTCTTCCCTTTATCGGCACAATCATCCTTATCGTATATTTCTGCCAGAACAGCCAGATGAGCGATAACCAATATGGACCGGTTCCCAACCTTAGATTTACACGATAACAGGCCAAGAGTAAACACGTAATAAAGGCGAGGGGTAATATATATTACCCCTCGCCTTTATTACGTGTTCTTTCCCGCTTCATCGTGCAGTCATCTTTCCTTGATTTAAAGGTAAAGTTAAACAGTTAAAAAGAGCATTTTTAAAACCAATTAAGCTTTAATCTTGATAAGCATGACCTTGGCGTCGGTGAGAGCCTTAACGCTGTGAGGAACCCCCTCGCCCATAAGAAGGAACTCTCCGGCCTTGAGATGGTGAGGTTTGTCGATCATTGTAAACTCTATTTCACCCTCAAGAACATTCACCATAACCTCTGCGGGAGCAGTATGCGTATCGAGCTGTTGTCCGGTCTTGAAAGCTATAAGGGCAACTCCGCCGTTCTCGTTGGCGAAGATGTTATGAAATTGCACCTTATCATCTGCCGGCTGAATCTGTTCGGCAAGTACATGCACTTCTCCAAATTTATACTCTGTAGTAATCATAGTATTTAAATAATAATAAATTAAGA
>JAIDPP010000208.1 GCA_029062725.1 Muribaculaceae bacterium
AAAAAGAATGCTCAAAATAGAACTCTCCAACAAGAACGCTCCAAAGAGCAAGCTCCAAAAAGAAAGCTCCTCAGCCTGATTCTATCCGGCGCGAAGCCGTTTCCGCCCCCGGCTCTGCCGGTTTTTCCTTGCAAAGCCAACAATCCCGCGATTCCGATTGTTAAAATATCAGATAATTGATAAAAACCTCTGATATGACCCTTTCCGATAGAATCCGCCATTTCTTCCACGTGATATCGAATGTCAGGCCAATAGTATGGATTTGCCTCTACATCGGTCTTACCCCAGTCTTCGGCCTGATTTATTGGGCCCTTCCTGAAGGCCAGTTCCGAATCCCCGATGGTGCGGGCACCGATTTCGGCTCATGGCTATATTACAGTATCGTAACCATCACCACCCTCGGCTTCGGCGACTATACACCGGCCCACGGTTGGGCACAGACGGTCACAGCTGTGGAAGTGATGTGCGGATTGACAATCCTCGGCTTCTTCCTGAATGCCGTAGGCTCTATGAAATCCGAAATAGACGTAACAACGGAGATAGAGAAGCAACGTCAGCTCCGTGCGGCCTCCATGAAGGATAAGCTCCTCAGGTCGGTACCCGCTATACTGCACAGCCTCAACAATTTCCTTACCTATTGCTATGCCGCGACCACTCCGCTGGCAAAACGCGACACAACAGAGCATCGGTATAACCCTGATTTCACAATCGACGATATGGCCGATATCTACCGCCCCTCCGGTCTCGGCATTGACCATACGGATGCTTCCGCTATACACCGACTGATGAAAGCCGCACAGCAGACAAGTCTCGCTCTTGACTCTCTTCAGACAAGGGTTGACCTCACACAATGGCCCGACCTCCTCGAAGACTGTTTCACTTTCGTGGCCGACTGCCAGATGTTTACGGAAAACGATGTCCCTGCCGAAGCCAAGGTGAAGGAGAATGCCACAGCCGTACCACATCCGCTGATGGGCCTCTCGGAGTTTATAAAATCCAACGCCTCGCTTGCCCGCAAGATCGAAACGGAACTCACCAAGATAGCATCTGAATAAGCAAGTTTCATCATGTTGCATCATGTTTTATCATGTTGCATCATGTAAAATTAAGATTGGCGATTAAAGGGAAATCCCTTTAATCGCCACTATTAATTTATCTTCTTCAAAGAATCAAGCGAATTTGGCGAAGTCGGCCTGAAGCATGTCGCCCTTCTCCTGGAATGCCTGATGAAGCGCGAAAGCGGCTCCGAGAGTGTGAGGAGTATGGCCTCCGGTCTTTTCAGCCAGCTTGAGATAATCCCACATAAGCTCCTTATACATCGGATGAACGCAGTTCTCGATGATGGTCTGCGCACGCTGACGCGGGTCTTTGCCGCGAAGGTCGGCCACACCCTGCTCAGTGGCGAGGATCTTGACGGAGTGCTCGCTATGGTCAAGATGCGAAACCATCGGCACGATTGTCGAGATCTTGCCTCCCTTCTGTATCGAAGGACAGGAGAAGATCGAGAGGTAGGCGTTGCGGCTGAAGTCGGCCGAGCCGCCGATACCGTTCATCATCTTGGTGCCGAGCACATGCGTGGAGTTCACGTTGCCGAAGATATCAGCCTCGAGAGCGGTGTTCATCGCGATAAGACCTAAACGGCGCACTACCTCCGGGCTGTTGGAGATTTCCCCCGGGCGCATAAGCACCTTGTCGCGGAAGAAGTCGATGTTGTCCATGAAGCGGAGCATCGCGTCGTCGGAGAAGGTCAGAGCACACGTTGAAGCGAAACGGCATTTACCCTCCTCCATGAGGGTCATAACCGCATCCTGGATAACCTCGGTGTACATCTCGAACTGCGGGATATCCGGGTTCTCTCCAAGGCCGTAAAGAACGGCGTTCGCTACATTGCCCACACCGCTCTGGATCGGAAGAAACTCCTTGGGAATCTTACCTGTGCGGAGCTGTTCGGCGAGGAAATGAGTGATGTTGTCGCCGATGCGCTGCGTGAGCTCGTCGGGAGCCGTGAAAGGCTTGATGCTCTCCGAAAGGTTGGAGGGTACGATACCCACAATCTTCTTGGGATCAACCTTCAGCACTGTCGAACCGATACGGTCGGAAGGCTTGTAGATGGGGATCTCGCGACGGTGAGGCGGGTCGAGGGGAATATAGTTGTCATGGAAACCCCGGAAGGAATTTTGGTAATAGGAGGAATACTCTATTATCACTTTCTTCGCCATCTGCGCGATGGTCGGAGTCATACCCATACCCGCGCCTAAGATCAGCTCCCCGTTGGGACTCATCTCCGTGACCTCGATGATCGCTACATCGATGTCGCCGTAGAAACCATAACGGAGATCTTGTGAAAGGTGGCTCAGATGAAGGTCAAAATAGCTCATGTCGCCATTGTTCAACGCATTGCGCGAGTCTTTATGGCTCTGATAAGGTGTGCGTTGATTGATGGCATTCGCTCTGGAAAGCTCTCCATCCACATGATCGTTAGTCGAGGCGCCTGTGAATACATTAATCTTGAATGGCTCGCCGTTTTCATGGAGCGCCTTGGCTCGCTTAGCCAATGCGCCCGTTACTACTTTGGGAGTACCGGAGGCGGTGAACCCGGAAAAGGCCACTGTATCGCCGTTTTTAATTACACTTGCAGCTTCTTCAGCTGAAATAAATGGGATACTCATTTGTAACGTTTAGATTTAAATGGTAATTTTGCACAAAAATAATGAATTTCTGCAATTATTCACTAATATGGAACCATTTTTTTTACCAAATAACGATAAAAACTGCGCAGACACAAAGAAAGTGCGCATTGAAACATACGGATGTCAGATGAATGTGGCCGATTCGGAAGTGGTAGCCGCCATGATGGAAATGGCCGGATATTCCACTACCGAAAACGATAGCGAGGCGGCCGCTGTGCTTCTTAATACCTGCTCGATCCGCGACAATGCGGAGCAGAAAATTCATTCCCGTCTGAATTACTGGAATGCCCTGAGGCGAAAATCGGGTCACAATATTATTATAGGAGTAATCGGATGTATGGCCGAACGCCTCAAAGAGGAGCTTATCGATAAGTATGGCGTCGATATAGTGGCCGGTCCGGATTCTTATCTGGATATTCCCAATCTTGTGGCCGCCGCCGAAACAGGACAGGCAGTCATCAATACTCTTCTCTCGGAAACGGAGACCTACCGCGACATCGTGCCGAAGCGTATCGGCGCCGGCGTCGGAGGCTTCATCTCCATTATGCGGGGATGCAACAATTTCTGCTCCTACTGCATCGTCCCCTATACCCGCGGCCGCGAACGCTCCCGCGAACCAGAGTCGATTCTGCGTGAACTGGCCGACCTCCGCGCCCGCGGTTTCAAGGAGGCTACTCTTTTAGGACAGAACGTCAACAGCTATTCCTTCCGAAATGAGGATGGCCGGACCGTGGATTTCCCCGCCCTACTCGCTATGGTGGCAGAGGCCGCTCCTGACATGCGTATCCGCTTCACAACCTCACATCCTAAGGATATGAGCGACGAGACGTTGCAGGTTATAGCCCGCTATCCTAATTTAGCACGCCACATACATCTCCCCGTACAGAGCGGATCTGACAGTGTGCTGAAAAATATGAACCGGAAATATACCCGTGAATGGTATCTCGACCGCGTGGCGGCCATCAGGCGGATACTTCCCGATGCAGGACTCTCCACCGACATGTTCACCGGATTCTATAATGAATCGGAGGAGGATTTCAACCTCACGCTCTCGCTAATGCGTGAGGCAGGATTTGATTCTGCCTTCATGTTCAAATACTCGGAGCGCCCCGGCACACTTGCCTCGAAGACAATGCCCGACAATATCCCCGAAGAGGTAAAGATAGAGCGCCTTAACCGTATGATTGCCCTCCAGAACGAGCTTTCTCTCGAAAGCAATCTCCGCGATGTCGGAAAGGAGTTTGAGGTCCTGGTAGAAGGCACCTCGAAACGCAGCAAGGAGGAGATGTTCGGTCGCACTTCCCAGAACAAGGTAGTGGTCTTTCCCCGAGGAGAAAACAAACCCGGCGATTTCATCAAGGTAAAGATTCTCTCCGCTTCATCCGCCACCCTGAGAGGAGAGCAGATTTAATCCGGCTTTTACAACTTGTTTCATCTTGTTTCGACATGTTTAATCATGTTTCATCATGTTTCATCATGTTTAATCTTGTTTCATCATGTTTAATCTTGTTTCGACATGATTCAACATGGATCATCTTGATTCATCATGGTTAATCTTGTCGAATCCTGAAATAAAAATTATGGGCGTTGAAATTAAATTTTCCCAATCTTATTTCTGGCTTAAATCCTGGGTGCTGGCAAATATAGTCCAATTAGGCACTCAGAGTTTCTGCGACCGCTTTGTCGATTACAAGCTCGACCCTTGCCGCCGACTTTACGACCAGATGGTGCTTGCTGCCAGAAGCGGCGTGGCAAACATCGCCGAAGGAACCTCGCGTCATTCCACCTCCATAGAAACTGAGATGAGGCTTATAGATGTAGCGAGAGCCAGTATTGATGAGTTGCAGGGAGATTTCTTCAACTTCCTTCTTCGCAGGAAAGCCGACGTATGGGCTATAGGCCAACAAGACCGGGAAGAAGTATGGAAAATTGAATTGGATGCGCCTCAGTATTCCAACAGCTTATTGCATGATGCCGCCCTGCACATCCATGCCCAGAAGCGCAAATATGATCCTTGGATAGAAAACAATTCATCCGACATCACGGCGAATGCCATGCTGATCCTTTGCGTCCGACTTAACAAAATGTTGGAATCACAGTTACGCACACTTCTCGAACAATTCAGGCAACAAGGTGGCTTCACAGAAAATATGACTATGGAAAGACTCGATGCCCGTCGGAGACAAGCTGCCCGGGTAAATGCGCCGCAATGCCCTCTATGTGGCAAGATCATGGTGAAGCGCATGCAAAAACGAGGAGAAGGGCAAGGCCGCGAATTTTGGGGATGCGGAGACTACCCGAAATGCAATGGAACAAGAAAGATCCTTTAGATCATCATAATCAAGCTTCATCAAGCTCCTTCATGCTTCATCAAGCTAAAGCCCCCTTCATCATGCTTCATCAAGTAGCAGAATCCTACCTCAAAGATCATCAACCTAATTCCACCTTAATCAAACTTCATCAAGTATCAAA
>JAIDPP010000209.1 GCA_029062725.1 Muribaculaceae bacterium
ATTCCCATACAATGCGATGGGCCGACCGCGACGTGGTATTGAAGAATACGGATGTCCTTCTTTCCAAGATACAAAAAAATCCTGTGCTTCTTCTTCAATTCGTGAAGGCCGCCGAAGAGAACATGTACGGGCCGAGAGCCGAGTTTTTCATTGACGAGGTATATGTGAAGTATATTGACGCGCTTGTAAAGGCTAAGAAAGTGCCTGATGCGAGAAAAGAACGTTACAAACGCCAGCAGAGGATTCTCAAGAACTCCATGGTCGGCACCATTCCCCCGGCTTTCTCCTTCGTCACCCCTGCGGGCACTCCGGAGACTTTCCGCCCGGGCCTTCTTACGCTGATAGAGTTCGGCGACCCCGACTGCATGGACTGCCGCCACGCTAAACTCAAAATGGATACCGACCTCACATTCTCCGGACTCGTGGAGAAAGGGAAAATAAATGTTCTCTTCATTATCCCCGATCCTGATGAAGGCTGGGAAAACTCACTAAAGGATTATCCTCGCCTCTGGCACACCGGAGCTTCCGACGAGGTGAGCGATATTTACGATATCCGTTCGACACCATATTTCTATGTGGTCGGTACCGACGGGAAGACAATCCTGAAGACCGATAATATCGAAAGTGCGATGTGGAAAGCTGTAGAACTTGTAAAATAAAAAATATGAATCCCTTAAAGAGACTTTATATCAGAACTACCGGCTACTCCTACACCAATATGGGGCGGTTATTCCTGCGTCTTTTCGTCGGCCTGATGATGATGCAGTTCGGAATCCGGCAGTTATCCGATTTCGACGCGGCGGTTGCGGCCTTCCCCGATTTCTTAGGTCTCGACCATGCCTTCGCCCTGACGGTGATGATCATTATCGAGATCGGATGCTCGATATTCATCATGTTCGGATTCCTCACTCGCCTGATGTGCCTTTTCCCCATGCTGGCGATGGTTGCAGCCGAGTGGCATCTCCTTGCCTCCGGTTCAACAATTCCTTATCTTCTCACCTGGGAGCAACTCGGATATCTTCCCGTGATGTTCATCGGCATTTACTTCTTCATTATCCTTGTCGGCCCGGGAAAAATATCTGTCGATTATTTCCTTTCGCTGCACATTATCCATTCCGACAACTACAGCGAAGCAGAACTTGAAGAGGTATGAGAATCGCAGTTCTTGTGTCAGGAGGTGTCGATTCGGCCGTGGTAGTGGATAAACTATACAAGGAGGGCCACGATCTTCACCTATTCTATATCCGGATCGGCATGGACGATGGCCGGGGCGACTGTTCGGCAGAGGAGGATATAGAGATGTGTACGCTCATCGCCCGCAAATATAACCTCCCTCTGAAGGTGGTTTCCCTCCATGAGGAGTATTGGGACAATGTGATGTCCTATACCCTGCGAACTGTTAAGGAAGGACTTACCCCTCATCCCGACATGATGTGCAACAAGATTATAAAGTTCGGTTTCTTCGAGGAGCGCTGGGGTAAGGATTTCGACAAAACAGCCACCGGTCATTACGCCTCCATAAAGGAGCTTGACGGCAGATATTACCTCGCCACTGCGGCCGATCCCGTAAAAGACCAGACCGACTTCTTAGCGCAGATTTCATACGATCAACTGTCGCATATCATCTTCCCGTTGGGTGATCTTCCGAAAAGCGAAGTGCGCCGGCTTGCCGCCGAAGCCAATCTTCCTAACGCCGTCAGAAAAGACTCACAGGGAATATGCTTTTTGGGAAAGATAAACTATAATGATTTTCTCGAACGTCATCTCGGCACGAAACCCGGGCCTGTCATAGAGATAGAGACCGGAAAGAAGATCGGCGAGCATCGGGGGTACTGGTTCTATACCATCGGACAGCGTAAAGGCCTCGGACTCAGCGGAGGACCCTGGTATGTGGTCCGCAAGAATGTGCGCGACAATGTCGTGTTTGTCTCAAACGGCTATGACACACGCGCGCAGTATGGCCGCGAGATCCCCGTTGAGGAGATCCATTGGATCACTTCCGATCCTTTTTCAGAC
>JAIDPP010000021.1 GCA_029062725.1 Muribaculaceae bacterium
CAATCAGATGATAGCCGTTGTCACGTTTGTCTTTTTTTTCAAACCGACTCTCTTTAGCCACATACATCTCGCACCCGAAGATTGGTTTGAACTTATCATCCTCCGGACGCTTGGAATTGATTTTAGAGCAATAATTGAAAAATTCCTTTATTCCGAACATGTTACCATGGTCGGTAAGGGCAATTCCTTTCATTCCGTCGCTGATTGCTTTATCCACCAGCTCAGGAATGGCTGCCTTGCCGTCAAGAAGACTGTATTGAGAATGTACGTGTAGATGAGTAAAAGAGGGGTTAGACATTGTTTCTCCTGTTTTTGGAATTGCAAATATAGCAAACCTCACTCTTTTTTCCAATTCATATTCTTCTCTTACTGGTGAATTTTTGTTAATTTCCTAAATTCTCCATAAAGCCTTGCTCACATACCATCCCTATAAAAAGTATGTTTTGGAGACATAATGTTGCAATTTCAGAAAATAACAAAAGGCATTGTCGGAGTGTTATAATATTAATTAATCAAAAGAAACATCTTATGGAAATTAAAAAATATGAAGAAGATATTCACGAGGATCTCCATCGGTTCCTCGTTGGGGTTGGCATGATGGATGAAAAGATGCCGGAGTGTCCTGATCTTGATGAATTGTGGCCGTCGATTGAAACTGCGTATCTGCCTGATGGAATCAGGGAGTTCACTGATTATCCCCTTGTATCAATGGGATGGGTTATGTTTATAGGTATGGCCTTAGCAAAATATTGGGATGAGGATTGGATAAAGTATAGCGAGGAAGGAGGAGAAAGAATCTACCACAGACTACGTGATGCGAAGGGTTATGACAATCTTGACGATTATATTCTAAAAGATGTGCTCGAACTTCCTGAGGAGGAAGCGGAGAAAGTTTCTTCGGTTGTAGGAGAGTGTGCTGCAAGGGTTCTCAGCTCTCTGCATCGCTCTGGAATAGAACCTTCGACTGAGAAGGCTCTTCGCGCATATAAAGCCTCTTTGCACCAGCTCTACATTATGGGAGTGGCAATGGAGCTTAACGCTCTGGGATACCACATGACTGCTATAGGATAGAATCTTTCAATAAAAAGGCTTTCCTCTCCCCGTCAATAATAAGGGAGAAGAAAGCCTAATAATTCCGATAACTATTGCCTGGAATCATCCATTAGTTTGAGCCATTTTTTATATCCGAATATTGATATTACGGAATAGACGGAATATAGGATTCCGTAAAACGGTATGTCCTTATAGAAATAAAGTGCGGAGCAAACCAGATCTACAACAAGCCAGATTAGCCATTGCTCTGCATATTTGCGAGCCATCATCCAAAGGCCTATTATCGAGAGAGCTGTAGTAAATGCATCGGCCGTCGGAACGGTGGAATCGGTAAAGTCGATCAAAATCAGCCGGATCGCAACCCAAAGCAACACGAAACATATTATTGCACCAATCCACACCTTTAATGTAGCATGTGTGATAGGCAACGATTGTTTCTTCTTCTTTGCCGTTCCTTTCGTCCATACCGCAAATCCATAGACAGCAATGGCAAGATAATAGATATTTATTGCGAAGTCCGCATAAAGTCCTTTTGACCAATAGATCCACATCGAAATGGCCGGCATCACTACGGATGCCAGCCATACTTTTTTATCGGCATGATATTCCCACCAAAGGTAAAGGAGACCGATCAAGAATCCGAAAATCTGTAAAGCCATCTTTAAAGATTTAGAACTTCAATGTAATTGTGGCCATGACATTAGTAGGAGCTTGTGCCGCATAACCGGAATAACGATATATAATTTTTTCGCCGTTCTCTACATAATATCCTGCTCCTGCATACCCGTTATTGAAATATTTTTCGTTGAAGAGGTTGTAGATTGAGAATCCAAGTTTCAATTCTTTAATCCCTCCGATTTTATGGAAAGAGTAAGCAAGATGAAGATCGCTTACAAAATACGCATCAAGCATTGCCTCGTCGTTATGGGCGTTGGTCATGTACTGCTTGCTGATGTATCGGCTGTCAAGGGAGGCATCGAATCCTTTAACATGGAAATTGAAAGCATTGTTAAGGATAAAATCGGGAGAGAAAGCTATAGGAGTGTCGCCGCAGTCGATTGATATGGGATTTGTCCACTCATCCTCGTAGATATATTCCGTGAAGTTTTTGATTCTGTTGCGCGAGAGAGTCATATTGATGTTCCAGTCAAACCAGACAGCGGGCTTGACAGATCCTTGAAGTTCGATACCCATACGATAAGAATTCGGAACATTCACACTCAAGGGATTGCCTGTATCTGAAAGCTCGCCCGTGGCCACGAGCTGATCCTTATATTTCATGTAATAGAGATTTGCCCCGACATTGAAGATTTTGCCCGAATAAGAATATCCGAGTTCAAAGTCGTTGAGGTATTCCGACTTGGGATAGTGTGCCGGATCAGAGTCAGTGAAATTATCTCGTGTCGGTTCTTTTTGAGCCACGGCCCATGAAGCGAAAGCACGGTGGCCGTCAAGTTCAAAATTGACTCCAAGTTTTGGATTGAAGAAATTCCAGATTTCCTTAATGTTTAGAAGTGCAGGAGCTCCTGTATTCCAGTCGTAATTGTCTGATTCTCCTTTTATGGTATAACGAATGTGGCGGTATTGCAGATCTGCAAATACAGAGAGAAGACGGTTGATATTGAAATTCGCCCGAATGTAAGTATTGATATCGAATTTATGGCCATTATTGTCATAATAAGGCTGTAGGGGATCAAGTTCGCCTATATAATTTCTGACCCATTTTACTTGTCCGAAGTGATGACCGTAGAAATCGGTGACAGCGACTCCGGCAGAAGCATTCCATCTGTGGTCTCTAAAATTAAGACTCACCGAACCCCCGCCAAAATGGTTCCGGTTTTTCTTAAGACGTATAAGGTCTGATTTCTTAATCGTCTCTCCGTTAGCGTCGAGATAGGGGAGAAGACCATACTCCACAAGAGTTCTGTTTGTTTTATACTGGTCGTAATAACCGTCATCACCGGTATAATGGATAGCGGCGTTGAGATGGAACAAATCTCCGATGTGCTGTGATAGAAGAAGCTGGAGATGGTGTTGGATGTAATTATCCTTCTGATCGGAATAATACGCCCTGTTGCCTTGTGAATCGGTATATTCTCCACAGGGATTGTATCTTCTGCCATATTTTTCCATCTGTTCTTTGGAAGCGTAGTCCCAAGCCATGTATGTTTTCTCTTTTCCTCCAAAGGCGAGAAGCCTTAACAGTGTATTGTAGGATTTATATGCCGCCTGTCCGAAGTAGCTCCAGAGTTGAGTCGTGGCCCGTTCTATGTATCCGTCAGATCCCAGATGACTTATTCTTGCGTCAAAGCTCCAGTGGTCTCCCAACATCCCTGATCCTACCCTTAGGGTTTCGCGGTTGGTGTTGTACATTCCGTAAGCACCGGAAAGTTCAGCGTAGGAGGTTTCAGAAGGGGCGTCCGTAATCATGTTTACGCTTGCACCGAATGCCCCGGCTCCATTGGTTGAGGTTCCGGCTCCACGCTGGATCTGCACATCCCTTAAGGAGGATGCGAAATCCGGCATGTTAACCCAATATACATTATGGCTTTCAGGATTGTTGATCGGCACTCCGTTAGCTGTAACATTGATTCTCGAGCCATCGGTTCCTCTTATTCTCATAGAGGTATAACCGATTCCTGCCCCTGCATCGGAGGTCGTGATTACTGAGGGAGTTGCTTGCAGAAGGTATGTGATATCTCGACCGTCGTTATGCTCGAGAAGCTCCTCCTTTGAAATATTTGTAAAAGCGACCGGAGTCTTGGAAGTTGCGCGGTTGGCTACGACTTCAAGTTCATTAAGTAAAGTGGCCAGCGTGTCGGCACCCTCCTTCATTGCTGTTTCTGCGGATGCGCTAAGCCCACAGAAGCCTATGGCTGCCAAAGCCATAGGAAAAATTCTTTTTTCCATGTTTATTTTCTCTACGCCGGTATTACCCGGATCAGGTTCAAAGGGTATGATCTCAGATCAGCACATTCTGCACTCTTGCGTCCTGTTGTTGCTGAACACCCCTAATGTTTTATATATCTTTTAGTGGAATTCCGCTGCAAAGTTAAAAATTATTCTCATTCCTCAAAGAGAAGATATATTTAAAAGTGAATTTTCGTTATTTTGTATTATTTTCGCGTTATGAATATAGAAGATATACGAGAAATAGGGTTGGCATTACCCGGGGTTACCGAGCGTATGCCCTTTGGACCGGATACCTATTGTCTTGAAATAGGAGGCCGGATGTTCTGTCTTATTTCCCTTGATGGGGAATGGGATTTCTACAACCTTAAGGTTGATCCGGAATATTCCGAGGAGTTGCGACAAAGATACCGTGGTATCCACCCGGGCTATCACATGAATAAAAAGCATTGGGTATCTGTCGAATTTTCGGGAGATGTTCCGGATTCGCTGCAGCGACAACTCCTGATCCATTCATATCGTCAGGTTATTGCCGGACTACCTAAGATAGTCAGGGCGGAATTAGGCCTGAATCATTTCGAAGATTAGCTGAGGGATGTGGTAAACTTAAATAGGAAAATGAGAAGGAATATAGTATTTTTACGTTCGATGGTCTTAATTTTTATTCGCCTTATTACAGACACATCACCCTCGATTCCTGGGCTACATTGAATGAAGATACGATCAACCGACGCTATCGTGAAGTTGCTTTTATAGATGTTAGAAATGCCTTCCGCAAGTTTATCCATGATAATAATGGCAACCGGCCTTTTATTCTTGCAGGGTTCAGTCAGGGGGGAAAGTCGGTTGTTGAACTTCTTAAAGATATGGACGATTCCACAAGGAAAAGGATGGTTGCAGCATACGTATTGGGGTATAAGGTTACTCCCGAGGATATAGCGACCTGTCCTTATATTATAGCCGCAAAGGATTCTTTGGATACGGGAGTGGTGATTTGTTATAATTCGGTGTCTGATATCAAGTATATCCAGCCCATTGTAGCAGCTCCTAACGTTATAGGAATTAATCCTGTAAATTGGAAAACCGATTCAACCCCGGCAATTCTAAACGACACTGTCACAGTGACCTATGACTCTAACTTCAAGGTTCTTGTCCTTAACGGCTTCGACGGCAGTTATCTTCCCAATATCCTCGATATCCTTAATGTCGGTGACTATCACGGTGTTGAGCCTTGGATTTATAGCGAATGTCTCCGTAAAAATTTCCGTCAGCGAATTGATTCATTCAGAAATCGGACAGTTATCGAAAATCCTTGATAAAAGTCTCAACAAAATCGCTTTATAAATAGATTCCGGAGTCTTTTCCCGCAAATTGCAAAAAAGACTCCGGATCCACTCTTTGTTTTTTGTATTATTCTACTTATTCTCCTTTGAAACCAAAAACTCTTGATAATAAGCCTCCATGATATTACTTATTGCATTTCCTATAACACCATAATCCTCCTTCGAGAGATTTGCAAGTGAGGCCCTTACGCTCCAGTCCGGTCCTGCAAACCCGCTTCCATTAAGAAGCACAACCGACGTTTCAGAGGCAAGGCGCAGTACGATGTCAAGAGGTTGGTAGTTGTCTATGAGCCATTCGCAAAACTCTTCACCATAGCGTGCCTTTCCCCAGACCATAATATCAATTTCGGAATAATAGCCTACGCGGTCCGCGTCAGGAATAAGCTTCATTCCCGCTGAATCCCAAAGTGCATCCAGACGCTCGTGGATCATCTCCTGCATCTTTTCTTTGTAAGAGTCCTCCTTATCAACCAGACAGAAAAGGGCGAAAAGAACCATCTGTATCTGCTGTGGAGTGGAGAGTCCTGCGGTATGGTTAAGTGCAACAGACCTCGAGTCTGCCACAAGACGATCGATAAAAGGAATGCCTGAGGGTTTCGGAGTCAGGGAGCGGTAGCGGTGATACAAATCCTTCTTTTGTATTTCCGGCTGGTCCTCGAGGAGACGGTTAAAGATATTCTCTTTGGCGAGTGCAATTACAGCAAGACGCCAGCCGGTTGCCCCGAAATATTTAGAGAAAGAATATACACAGAGAGTATTCTGCGGCAACTCATACATGAGCGAACGGAAATCCTTTGCAAAAGTTCCATAAACATCATCTGTGACAATCATCAGATTAGGATTGTCAGTTTTCACTATTTCCACAATCTTCTTCAGACAATGATCAGTGAGTTTATAGGAAGGTGGATTTGAGGGATTCACAAGGCAAAGCAGCTTCACCTCCGGGTCTCGCAACTTGTCGAGTTCCGAATCAGGATACTGCCATAAATGGTAGCCCTCTTCATCCATTTCATTTGCTTCGATGTTCACGACATTAAACTCATATCGGTCAAGTTCCGGAATCTCAAGATAGGGAGTGAAGATTGGAGTCATCAAGGCAATCTTATCATGGGTATTGACAAGATGATTGGCTTGCAGCGAATCAAAGATATAGCACATTGCCGCTGTGCCTCCCTCGGTTGCGAAAAGATCGTATTCACGACCGAATCCCGGAGCGTTGTTACCCATCTCCTTTGCCATATAAGCTTTTACAATTTCTTCCGAAAGTTCCAACATTCTTACAGGGGTAGGATACTCATCTCCAATTATACCTTCCGCCCATTCATAGGCAAGTGAATCTTCATCAAGATGCAGCTCATTAGTGCAATATTCGATAGCTTCATGAAGAAGTAATGCTCCGGGAAGAGTTGAGTTGACCATAAGGAAATGGCGGAGACGATTCATGGATCCTTCACTCGCCGGAACACCGGCGATGCCGGGTTCATCCTTGAATGTGAGTTCACACTCCTGAAGAGCCCATTGTCCCAAAAGGAAAAAGGCCTGACGCGGTGCTGTAGCAACCCAGTTGGGATTGCCTCGTCCGGCGTTTAGAAACTGATCGGTAGATTTTCTGGCATCTCTCTTTGCAAGTTTTATAAGCTCGTTTTTAATTTCAAATGGACTCATCTTCGAGAGTTCCTGTTCTTTTTTTCTTAAAGCTGGGTTAACCATATTTTTATCTTTTTTATATTAACTTATATTGAAGTTGTTTAAACTAATTTACGAATGTTAAATG
>JAIDPP010000210.1 GCA_029062725.1 Muribaculaceae bacterium
ATCTTCATTATGCCGAGCCAGAGGGTCAGCACTCCGGTTAGACCCAATGAAATCTCGAATGCGAAGGCGGCCTGCTCAAAAGAGGAATTCATAATATCCGTCCATACCTGAAGGTCGCCAGCGAAAAGCGTACGCCCGAGAGCCATGAGGAACGCAATTCCGAAGAAAGCGATCCATATCCAGTTCAATACCATTTAATAGAATTTTCGGATACCCATAATCTCGCGCACGTCTGCCAGAGTCTTTGCAGCTGTCTCCCTTGCCTTCTCCGCGCCTTGTCGCACGACCTTGGAAATATATTCGTCGTTGTTGCGGATGTCCAATATACGCTCGCGGATCGGAAGAGTGGTCTTTAGAATATCCTCGGCAAGCTGCTTCTTGAGGTCGCCGTAGCGTATGGAGCAGTCGGCGTATGCGTTTTTAAAGTGTTCGAGTGTGGAAGGTTCAGATACGAGTTCCATAAGGGTAAAGAGATTTTTGATCGGCTCGCTCACCGGGGAGTCTGGTTCTTTGGGACCTTCATCGGTCACGGCTCTCATCACCTTCTTGCGCAACGTCTTCTCATCGTCGATCAGATAGATACAGTTTCCCTCGCTCTTACCCATCTTTCCACTTCCGTCAAGACCGGGCACCTTCACTGCCTCGCCTCCGAAATTGAAGTTGAAGGGTTCGCTGAAATAGGGAGTCTTGTAAAAGGAGTTGAAACGGCGTGCGAAACGGCGCGTTAGCTCAAGGTGCTGCTCCTGGTCTTTCCCTACAGGCACAAGGTCGGCATGGTGGATAAGAATATCCACCGCCATAAGCGTAGGGTAAGTAAGGAGACCGGCGTTCACGCGCTGGTTGGTCTGGTTGCCGATAATCTCCTTCTCTATTTCATCGCCTTCGGAATGGATGCCGAGTGCCTTACGGGCCTTATCCTTAAAGGATGCGGTACGCATCAGCTCGCCGATTCCGACATGCATGTTCATCAGCAGATACATCTCCGAAATTTCGGGAACGTCGCTCTGAACGTAGATTGTGTTTTTGTCGGGATCAAGCCCGGCGGCAAGGTATTCGGCAAGTATATCCTTTACATTCTCATGAAGCATCTTGGGATCGGGATGCGTGGTAAGTGCATGGAGGTCAGCCACAAAATAGCGGCAGTCATAGTCATCCTGCATACGCACGAATTTACTTAGCGCCCCATAGTAGTTGCCGAGATGAAGGTTACCTGTTGCCCGGATGCCGCTGAGCACCACCTTTTTCTTGTCGCCGTTCTCGGACGTCTTGTTATCTTTTATCTCTTTATTTTCCATTTTTGTGTATTGATTTTTTTATTCTTTGATTCCATTCCCCTCGTACCACGTATCGTTTTTGCTATCCTTTTGTATCTGGAAGGTTCGGGTCAGAAATTCCACCCGACAGTAAAATTCCATGCTTTCGTGCGTCCTCCATAGCTCATAAGGAGATGGTCACCCATGTCCTTGTTACGGTAGGCTTTCACAGCTCCGGCCTCATAATGGATTCCAAAATAAAGATGTCGCGAAAGCTCAAAACCGGTACCCATCTTGAATCCGAAATCCACACTGGAAGGATCGGTCGAGAAGGGCACCTCATTGCTGAGGTCTGGCCGAGTGGAGATCAATTCCTTATTCTCAAGCTTCGATTTGAGGAGAAAGGCTATATATGGGCCGAAATCAATATGCCATCTCAGACGTTCGGAAAGATTGAGTCTGACGGAGGCCACTACAGGCACAGTCAGGTTATAAGTGTGGCGATGGGCTTCCTGAGTTACATAATAGGGGACGGAGGAATCGTCGTATCTACCTGCTATGAAGGAGGAATGACCGCTGCGGGATTCAAGGAAAACACCCGGCTCGATTGCGAGATAGTCGCGGATATGGAGGTCTGCGATCACTCCGGCGGTGAATCCTGTGCCCCAGCTCTGGAAGTTGTATAAAGT
>JAIDPP010000211.1 GCA_029062725.1 Muribaculaceae bacterium
GTATTGAGCATCGAAGAGGAGAACACCGAGAGTCCTACCCGGTAGATGCTTTTCAGGGAATCCAAAGAGAATCCGGCGCGCGGCCACCATTTTCCAGTGACCCAGAGCCATCCGGTCTTGACCGCTCCCAATACGACATACTGCCAGACGAGAGCCCACACAGCATATCCGGCAATAGCCATCCATACCCCGACCACACCGGAAACCACCAGTCCGAGCGTATTGGCCACGGCAAGCTGTTTAACGTCCATGCGTTTCATCAGCCGGTTGGTCTGAACGATGGAGAGGGCATTGATGACAAAGGTAAGGAAAAGAAGGCGTGATAGAGGGATGAGTATCGTCTCACCGTGGAAGGTATCCGCAATCAGTGGAGCACAGAGGAAGAGAATAATATAGATGACGACCGATACGACAAGATTAAACCAGAATACCGTTGAATAGTCGCGCTCCGACGGATTCTTCTTCTGAAGAAGAGCCGTTCCGAATCCGGAATCCACAAAAAGATTGGCGAAAGCCTGAAAACCGAGCAGAAGGCCGACAAGCCCGAAATCTTTTTCCGAGAGGAGATTGGCAAGGACAATCCCGACCACGGCATAAAGCAACTGTGTGGAGACGCGGTCGATCGTGTTCCACTTGATGCTTCGGGCGGTCTTGTCTTTAAGCTCTGACATGGTGCTTCAGAAGGTTAAGTTGATTAAGCGTGGGGTATCAGGGGGAAATATTTAGCAGGAATCAGTCGGCGGTAACGGTGGTGAGTTCCTCGCCGTTCTCATCGGTAAGGGGGAAGAGTTTACCGCCTCCCACCTTCTTGATTGCGGGAGTTCCCTTGTAATATATCTTGGTAGATCCTATTCCGCGCACGTCAAGGCGTGAAAGCGGCCAGCATCCGATCGTTCCGCTACCCATTATCTTGCAGTTGACCAGTTCTGTCTTGAGCCGGTCGGCGTTGATTGTGCCCGTACCGATCATCTTCAGCACGGCCTTTCCGCATGAACCTGATACGACGATACTTCCGTTGCCGGTCATCAGCGAGGCCTCAACTTCAGAAGCCTTGAGTCCATCGGCGATAATCTTACCGTTGCCAATCAGCTTGGCGCTGAATCTGGGTACAGCCTGATTCTCTTTCACGGTGAAGGGCTTGTCGGAGGAGTTTTCCACCGAGGCAAGGTAATCGGAATAAAGATGGATCACGGGGAGATTCTGGCGAGTGACCTCTTCTGTGGCAAGCTGCACTTTGAGCGAACCTTTGGTATTGGTGAAGAGGATAACATTGTCCAGACTCTCTTCCGCGTCATAGACGGCCATACCTGTGGAGTCGGGCCGGGAGTGATACACGATCTCGAGATTGTC
Organism: Muribaculaceae bacterium; assembly: GCA_029062725.1. Taxonomy (GTDB): domain Bacteria; phylum Bacteroidota; class Bacteroidia; order Bacteroidales; family Muribaculaceae; genus Lepagella. Next base: position 1,351 of record JAIDPP010000211.1, read on the forward strand.
AATGACAGATACCTTGTCGAAGCGGCCTACATTGACGCGGAAAGTGCGCGTATGGCAGAAAGCGGGCAGGACCGCCAGGAATAGGAGAAAGCTAAATATTATTTTTCTCATACTTTTCTTAAAAATTTAAGATTCTTTTTTCAGGAGAAAATTCTCCATCGTGAAATCCAGAAGGTCAAGAAGTTCCTGATGTGTTTCGGCGCGGAGGAGCTTTATGCGGGTCTCGCGGAAATTCGGGATCCCCTTGAAAAGCGGGGTAGCGGCGATGTGACGCCGGATATGGAGTATTCCGCGGTATTCATCGATTCGGTCTATGCTCTCGCTTATCTGCCTTTTAAGGATCTCCATCTTCTGCAGGTCGGAGAGGGGAGTGTATCGGCCGGTGGCAATATAATCTTTCATCTCCTTGAATATCCAGGGGGCGCCGATTGCTCCACGCCCTACCATCACGGCATCCACACCGTAACGTTCGAAGGCCTCGCGGGCCTCTTCAGGCGTGGTGATATCTCCATTGCCGATAATGGGAATCTCGATTCGGGGATCGTTCCTGACCTCGCGGATCAGGGTCCAGTCGGCATGTCCGTTGTACATCTGCGAGCGTGTCCGGCCATGTATGGTCAGGGCCTTTATTCCGCAGTCCTGAAGGCGGGGAGCCAGGTCTGTGATGATCTTGTTCTCGCAATCCCAACCGAGACGGGTCTTTACAGTGACAGGAATATCCACGGCCTCCACCACGGCCTTGGTGATGGAGAGAAGTTTGGGAATATCGCGCAGCATCCCTGCTCCGGCTCCTTTCGAAGCCACTTTTTTCACGGGACAACCGAAGTTGATGTCGATGATATCGGGGCCGGCCTTCTCCACAATCCGGGCCGCCTGCACCATAGCTTCCGGGTCGCGGCCATAAATCTGTATGGCTACCGGCCGTTCCGAGGGATCGATATGCAGCTTCCGGACCGTGCTTGAAATATCTCTTATCAACGCTTCGGCCGATACAAATTCGGTATAGACCATTGCTGCTCCCATTTCGCGGCAGATAAGACGGAAAGAAGGGTCGGTGACATCCTCCATCGGAGCGAGGGAGACGGGTCGGTATCCAAGGTCAAGGTCTGCAATCTTCATCTTGTCTTATTTAAGTGTGAGGCGGTTGAGGCCGTTGGATATAATTGTCATGGCTGTTTCGCGTAGGTCTTCGGCCGTGACCTCGCGCATACGCTCGGTGGCGGAGCGAATATCGAAAACTTCTCCATAATAGAGGAGGCTTTTGGCAAGCGACATGCAGTTGCTTTCGCGCTGTTCGGTGCCTACTATCATCTGACCGAGATACTGGTCGCGTATGCGCCGGAAAGAGGTGTCGGTCAGACGGTTCTGGGCGAGACGGTCGATCTCCTTGCGTATGATTGCGAGGCATTTATCGACAGAGCGTGGATCCGTTCCGAAATATACGCTCATCGTTCCGGCATCCGAGAGGAGGGAGACGTTGCTCTCTACAGTATATACC
>JAIDPP010000212.1 GCA_029062725.1 Muribaculaceae bacterium
ACTATCAGACTTAAAATAGATCCCGCTTTCGGGAAAAAAGCCGGATGACGTGAAACCCTTACCCTTTAAATATCTTCTTCTCCTTTATCTCGCCGTTTTCATGGCAGGATGCGCCTCAACACGCCATCTCCCGGAGGGGAAATATCTTCTGGACGACGTGAAGATTCACCTCAACGATTCCACTGGCACACTCGACGAAACAGAACTTATGACATACGTCAGGAATCAGGAGAACAACCGGATGCTATGGAGCGCCAAGCTGCGTCTCGGAATATATAACATGAGCGGGAAAGACACCACAAAATGGTGGAACCGCTGGATCCGGAAGTTGGGAGAGCCTCCGGTAGTGTATGACCCCGCCAATTCAGTTTCAGATGCAGAACAGTTAAGAAAAGCGATGGTCAATGCCGGCTTCCTCAAGGCGTCGGTGGATATCGACACGGTGGAGAACGCCAAGAAAAGAAAGATGAAGGTCATTTACAATCTTCATCCCGGATCTCCGTACGTGATCCGCAATATAGATTATGTTTTTCCGAACGATACGCTGCGGAATATCGTGATGCGAGATTCCAACCGGATGATCCTGAAGCCCGGAAACCTTCTTGACCGCTCGCTACTTGAATCCGAGCGCGACCTGATGACCACCCGCTTGCGCAACCGCGGCTATTACGCCTTCGGAAAGGAATTCATCACCTTTAACGCAGATACCACGGAGGGGAGCCTCGACGTTGACCTCACGCTTACGCTCAATCCCCCCTATCCACTCGACCGCAAGACCGTACTTATGGACACACACCGGGAATACATCATCAGGAACGTGACATGCATAATGGATTATGATCCGGGAGTGACGGAGGATATAGTGAATTTTCGTTCCAAGGATACGGTGAACTACCGCGGAATAAAGATTCTTTACGGCGACCGACGATATCTGCGTCCCGGTGTGCTCGAGGAGAACTGTTTCCTCACTCCCGGGAAACTTTACCGTCTCCGTGATGTCAATAAGACATATTCGGCTCTGTCGCGCCTCCAGATACTAAAATTCGTGAACATACGCTTCATTCCCGTCGGATCGCAGACGGGAGACGTCGGTTTCCTTGATGCCTATATCCTTCTTACAAAAGGGAAGAGCCAGACTTTCTCCGTGGAACTTGAAGGGACGAACTCGGAAGGCGACCTCGGTGTGGCTGTAGGGTTGAATTATTCCCACCGCAACATAGGGAAGGGCTCGGAGACTCTTTCGGCGAAACTGAGGGGCTCATACGAGGCTCTGAGCGGCAATCTCGGAGACTTCATCCATAACCGCTTTATGGAATACGGCATGGAAGTAGGAATCAACTTCCCGAAATTCAAGGCTCCTTTCCTGCGGGATTCCTTCAAGCGCAGGATTATGGCGTCAACGGAGTTCAATGTATCGATGAATTATCAGGAACGCCCCGAATACACCCGCATCATCTCCACGGCGGGCTGGAGCTATAAATGGACGGAGCATAACAAGCGAGACCGTCATACCTTCACCCCTATCGACATTAACTACGTCTATCTCCCGGAAAGCACCAATGAGTTCATCGACCTGATAGCGCCGGATAATCCGTTGCTGCGCTATAGCTACGAGGACCATTTCATCATGCGTCTGGGATATAACTTCTACCATACCAACAAGCGGCAGGAACGCGCATGGCGACAGCCGCAGAGGAACATTTTCACCATTCGTGTGAACGCCGAGGTTGCGGGCAACTTCCTCTTCGCGCTCAATTCCATTTTCAACCACCGCTCCGATTTCCACACGAATCCTTATAAAGTATTCGGCATCCACTATTCACAATATGCCAAGGCTGAGACCGATCTCTCTTTCCTCCATATCTTCAATGAGCGGAACGCATTGGCCTGGCACGGAGGATTCGGGATAGGTGTGCCCTACGGAAACTCCACGATGCTTCCTTTCGAGAAGCGTTTCTATGGAGGAGGTGCCAACGGGGTCAGAGGCTGGGATGTGCGCACCCTCGGACCGGGACGCTATCCCGGATCGAACTCGGTGAGCGATTTCATCAACCAGTGCGGTGACATAAGGATCGAAATGAGCGCCGAATACCGCGCGAAGCTCTTCTGGATTTTAGAGGGGGCGCTTTTTATGGATGTCGGCAATATCTGGACTATACGGAATTATCCCACGCAGCCTTACGGAATGTTCCATTTCAACTCCTTCTACAAGGAGTTCGCCGCGGCCTACGGTGTTGGTCTCCGGCTTGATTTCTCCTATTTCCTCCTTAGGTTCGACTTAGGGATGAAAGCCCGGAATCCGGCTATAAATGCCGAACCGTGGCCCCTCATCCATCCTGACTGGCATAGGGATTCCTCATTCCATTTTTCTATCGGATACCCTTTCTGACGGTACGATTTTTGCTGCACCCTGACGGTATAATCTTCTTCTATCACAAGGGTAACTTTCTTCTATTCCAAATGTTATAAAAGTATGAAGAAACTCGTTATTTTTGATCTTGACGGCACATTGCTCAACACCATAGCCGATTTAGGAAACGCCTGCAATTACGCATTGCGGATGCTTGGCTATTCGGAACATGCGCTATCGACCTACAATTATATGGTCGGAAATGGAGTCAGAAAACTCGTGGAACGCGCCGAACCGGACGCGGGCCCGGAAACTATCGACAAGCTCCTTTCTGTGTTCCGGGAGTATTATGACCAACACTGCACTGACGAGACACATCCATAC
>JAIDPP010000213.1 GCA_029062725.1 Muribaculaceae bacterium
GTTCTGGGCGTATATACCCAGGCCGACAAATGGAGCAAGATGTCATCAGCCTCCGTTTCGCAGATCCTGACGGCCACTTTTGTCCCGCTTCTCTCCGGAGTGCAGGATGACGCGCAGACCTTCCGGCGATACCTGAAACGGGTGAACCGCTTTACAGCTTTTCTTCTCTTTCCGGTAATGTTCGGTCTCACCATCATCGGCGCCCCTCTTTTCCATACCCTCTTCGGCAATAAATGGGATGCGGCGATTCCCATCTTTCAGATATTGACGCTACGTGGGATATTCATCGTGATGATCTCCCTCTACAATAACTTCATCCTGTCCATAGGAGCGGCCCGAAAACTCTTCATTGTCGAGATTATCAAGGATGTCCTGATTTTCGTTGCTATTCTTTCCACAATGTGGAGCGGAAATCTTACGCTCATTGTCTGGGGACAGTTCGCCGCTTCGGCCCTTACATGGATGATAGTCCTTCGAATAGCCTCCCGGGCCACAGGCTACTCCGCCGGTAGTCTTCTCTATGATCTCCTCCCCTCATTAGGTATATCCCTTCTTATGGGAGTTCTGGCGGTCATCCCTCTTCTACTCTCCATCCACCCGGCACTCAAGCTGATTATGATGATTGCGGTCGGCGCCGTATCCTACATCGCCCTCTCGAGAATATTCCGGATTCCGGAAGTCTCGGACGTCTCCTCCTTTCTTCTCCGGAAACTAAATAAAGATAGGAATCGTTCCTGAATCATTATAGCGGATTCCAACAATAATGAATTTAAATCTCGAAAACCTCAAAAGATTAAGTAAGAAACAATAACAACTTGATATTATGCCCGAAATCTCCAACCGCGGTGAAATAATGCCCGCATCCCCGATACGCCGCCTTGTTCCGCTTGCCAACGATGCCATAAGACGTGGTCTTACGGTCTATCGCCTTAATATCGGCCAGCCCGACGTGCCCACTCCTCCCGAAGCTCTCGAAGCCCTAAGGAAGATCGACCGCAAGGTCCTTGAGTATTCCCCTTCCGAAGGACTTCTCTCCCTCCGCAAGAAGCTATGCGAATACTATCGCCGCTTCAACATTGATGTCAATGTGGAGGATATCATCATCACCTGCGGCGGCTCCGAAGCCGTGCTTTTCGCGTTTCTCGCCTGTCTCGACCCGGGCGATGAAATCATCGTGCCCGAACCTGCCTACGCCAATTACATGGCTTTCGCCATCTCGGCGGGCGCGAAGATCGTGACTGTGCCCTCCTCGATCGATAACGGTTTCGAACTCCCCCCCGTCGAGGAATTTGAAAAACTTATCACTCCCCGCACAAAGGGAATCCTGATATGTAACCCTAATAACCCTACAGGCTACCTCTACACCATGAAGGAGATGCTTCAGATTCGCGACCTCGTGAAGAAGCACGATATTTTCCTCTTCTCCGATGAGGTGTATCGCGAGTTCTGCTATACCGGCGCACCCTACATCTCAGCCTTCCATCTTCCCGGAATCGAGGAGAACGTTGTGCTCATCGATTCGGTCTCAAAACGCTACAACGAATGTGGTATCCGTATCGGGGCCCTTATCACCAAGCATGAACAGCTGAAGAAGAATGTGATGAAATTCTGTCAGGCCCGTCTCTCGCCTCCGTTGTTGGGACAGATTGTGGCGGAAGCCTCCATAGACGCGGCTCCCGAATATATGCTCGCCACATACAACGAGTATGTCGAACGCCGCAAGTTCATGATCGACAGTCTCAACAAGATCCCCGGCTGCTACTCCCCTATTCCGATGGGAGCCTTCTATACTGTGGCCAAATTGCCGGTTGACGATGCCGACAAGTTCTGCCAATGGTGTCTCCGCGAGTTCGAGTATGAGGGTCAGACGATCTTCATGGCTCCGGCCTCCGGATTCTACACCACTCCCGAAATCGGACGTGACGAAGTGCGTCTTGCCTACGTATTATGCCGGGAAGACCTCGAAAAAGCAATGAAAGTGCTTGCAGAAGCCCTGAAAGCCTATCCCGGAAGAACGATATGATAAAATCCGATATACCTTCTAACGCAGCTATACCTCTTCGGAAAGGGCTTCTCGCCCTCTCGCCTGCAATGGTGTTTCTGGCGCTTTATGTCGCGGTCTCCCTGATTATCGGGGATTTCTACGTCATGCCCATCACAGTAGCCCTTCTGGCCGCATCGGTCTGGGGTGTGCTGACATGCAGGGGAGAATCTCTGGCTAAAAGAATCGAAGTCTTCTCATCGGCGGCAGCCCATACCAATATCCTATATATGGTGTGGATTTTCGTGATGGCCGGCGCCTTCGCCGCATTGGCGAAGGGTATCGGGGCTATCGATGCAACAGTCTCCCTTACACTCCATTTCTTTCCTCCATCCTTCCTTCTGCCTGCGATTTTCGCGGCAGCCTGCTTCATCTCTCTCTCCATAGGAACGTCGGTAGGGACGGTTGTCGCCCTCGTGCCCCTTATCGTCGAGCTTGCCAATGTCGGCGGTGGAAACATCCCTTTATATGTCGCCACAGCCCTTGGAGGAGCATTTTTCGGCGACAACCTCTCCTTCATATCCGATACGACCATAGCAGCGACGCGCACTCAGGGCTGCTCCATGAGGGATAAGTTCAAGGCCAATTTCATCATTGTCCTTCCTGCGGCCATTATAGCCCTTCTCCTGTATATCCTCATCGGACACGAATCCACCCTCTCTGTTCCGGAGACGGAATCACCCTGGTGGCTCGTAATTCCCTATCTCGTGATTATAATGACTGCACTCTCGGGGCTTAACGTCACCGTAGTGCTAATCCTGGGAATCTTTTCCGCCATCTTTTTCGGTCTGTTGCGCGGAGTTTCTATCCTTGATTCATGCCGCATGATGGGGGAAGGGATCGACTCGATGGGCAACCTTATCATCATAACTCTTCTTGCGGCCGGAATGTTGGGTCTAATAAAAAAGATGGGAGGAATCGATTTTCTACTTGACAGACTAACCGCCAGAATCCACGGAAAACGCGGTGCGCAGGCATCTGTGGCCC
>JAIDPP010000214.1 GCA_029062725.1 Muribaculaceae bacterium
TTCCAAGGTTATAATAGAGTTGTGCGTTCTGAAGCTGTTTTAGGGTCAGCTTGTCCTGCATCTCGAAAATGGCGTTCTGGGCTATAGTCACCTTGTCGCTCTTGGGAAAATAGTCAAGAAATGCTTCCAGTTCCTGGATTGCCTTTACAGTCGCCGACTGGTCGAGCTGAGGGTCGGGAGAATCGAGATAGTATCCGTAGCCGCTGTAAAAACGGGCGAGCTCTGTGTATTTCCCTTTGGGATATCGGGTATAGTAAGTTTTGAAATATACCGCTGAATTGAGGTAATCCTTGTTCTCGTAATATGACATCGCGAGGAGGAACAGAGACTCCTCACCTTTCGGACCTCCTCGAAGGGGGGTGATGAGATCGGTAAGAAGGGTCGTGGCCTGAACATACTGCCTCTTCTCGTAAGCCCGCTTCGCATAGTCATACTTGTAATCGATGTCCCGACTTTTGAGGACATTATTGTATTCGGTGCATGAACACAAGAGCAGGAGACAAGGAATAAAAAATAGTAATTTGCGCATTTTACCACCGGTAGCAATTATCGTCTTCGTCAAAGATGCGAGCATAGTTTTCCCATGCCCGCTTTGAACTGCAAAGTTAATAAAAAATATTTGATTATGAAGAATCACGGAAGGATTATTTTAATAAATTTTAAAAAAACTCTTTCGAAAAGGTTGTCTTCACCGGGTGGAATGGTTTTAAATCTTCAAAGAGAGCCTAAAAGAAAGAATATTTTGTTTGCTTTCTCAAAAAGTATTAACTTTGCGGAAAACAAAAAGATTATATGGCAACAACATTGGTAAAGACAGATTATAGTTTTCCGGGTCAAACAGGAGTATATCATGGTAAAGTTCGCGATGTCTATAGCATCGGCGATGATCTTTTGGTGATGATAGCTACCGACCGTATATCCGCCTTCGACGTTATTCTCCCGAAAGGTATTCCATTTAAGGGTCAGGTGCTGAACCAGATCGCGGAGTATTTCCTTGATTCCACATCTGATATTGTTCCTAACTGGAAAGAGGCTGTGCCTGATCCGATGGTCACCGCAGGAAAGCGAGCCGAGGGTTTCAAAGTCGAGATGATTGTCCGCGGTTACCTTGCCGGGAGCGCTTGGAGAGACTATGAGAAGGGTTGCCGCGAGATCTGTGGCGTCAAGCTTCCTGAGGGAATGAAAGAGAATCAGAAATTTCCTCATCCCATATTGACCCCGACCACCAAGGCCGATGAAGGGCACGACATGAATATCTCGCGCGAGGAGATTATTGAGCAGGGGATAGTGTCCGAAGAAGATTACAGGCAAATGGAGAAATACGCTCTCGCGCTCTTTGCCCGCGGCTCGGAGATGGCGGCCGATAAAGGTCTTATCCTTGTTGATACAAAATATGAATTCGGAAAATATGACGGCAAAGTGATACTGATTGATGAGATTCATACTCCCGACTCATCACGTTATTTTTATGCCGACGGTTATGAGGAGCGACTTGAGAATGGGGAGGCGCAGCGACAGCTCTCCAAGGAGTTTGTGAGGCAGTGGCTAATTGAAAACGGCTTCATGGGCAAAGAGGGCCAGACCGTTCCGGAAATGACACCGGAGTTTTGTGAAAGCGTATCGCAAAGATATATCGAACTTTACGAGCATATCACTGGAAAGAAGTTCGTCAAGGCTGATGAAACCGATCTCACCGACCGTATTGCCGAGAACGTTGATGCATTTCTGGCAACACGCTGAGGTCTATAGTGAATAACCTTAAAGCTACTCTGGAATTGGAAAGGAAAGAAGACCGACCGACATCGGGACGACGCGGCATCATAGCGCGTCATCCGGTAATCTTTAATATCGTGGTGATAGCCATAGTTGCTTTTACCGGCTTATATATTGTATATCTCGCTCTTGCTTTGTTTACAAAACATGGGGAGAGCGACAAGGTGCCGGGTGTGGAGAACATGACCTATACCAAAGCTCTGGAACTGCTTCATGACAAAGGTTTCAGGGTTGATATTCGCGATTCAGTATATCGCGACGATGTGAAACCGGGTTTAGTTATTGAGCAGTTTCCCAAAGCCAATTCCACTGTGAAACCGGGCCGGAAGATATTTCTTTATATCAATGCCGTACATCCTAAAGAGGTAGTGCTCGATGATGTGAACCATCCTTCCGAATATGCCATGAAGGGCTTATCCTATCGCACGGCAATGGCTAAACTCGAGGAACTTGGATTCAAGAATGTCAGGGTCGTCAAAGTGCTTGGCGCAACCGATAGGGTTGTGAAGGTTCTGGCCAACAATCGCCCCGTAAGGAAGATGCAGAAGGTTCCGGTCAATGCGAGGATAGTGCTTGAGGTTTCTGACGGTCGGCTTTCGGCTCTGAAGGATTCACTGCAGAACGAAGAATTCAAGAATGCGGCTCTGGAAGGTGAGTATGTTGCTCCCTATCCTGACTATGTCTATCAGGATGATGAGGAATATACAACGGGTACATCATCCCAGGAACCGTCTCCGGCAGCTTCATCCCAAACTCCGGCAGTGGTATCGGATCCTCAACCAGAGCCTGAGGAAACTCCTTCACAATATCTTGAATAAGGAATCATAAATGAAAGAACTACAGAATACCATCCAAGAGCTCCCGGACGACGAGGAGCTCTCTTTTGATTCCTCCCAGGGAGGGGAAGAGAAGGAATATGAGTCAATGTTCATCTCTGCCGACGGTAAGGAGATGTATGAGCATTTCAGGTTTACCGCCGACAAGGGTCAGCAACTTCTGCGCGTTGACAAGTTTCTGGCCGACAGAATGGAAAAAACGTCGCGCAACCGGATCCAGCAGGCGGCAGACGCGGATTGCGTAGTCGTCAATGGCAAGCCTGTTAAAAGTAGCTATAAGGTGAAACCGGGAGATGTTGTGAGCGTGGTTATGGATCGACCTCGCTACGATTTCGAGATCATAGCGGAGGAAATTCCTCTTGATATAGTGTATGAGGA
>JAIDPP010000215.1 GCA_029062725.1 Muribaculaceae bacterium
CCATAGGCATAAGAGCGTAATAAATCTCCACGCCCGGATTGTCTTCAAGATCAATGTCGAAATCCACCATAAGCGGCTCAGAAGCCATTACAAGGTATTCTCCCTCGTCGTCATCGTAGAAAACATTTTCCTCATCAAGATCCTCAAGACCCAAGAGTTGGGGAGCGGTAAGAGGACCGGCCTCACGGTAACGGATAGTAAAGTTGTCCAGATATACCGCTTTATCAACAAGAGGATATATAGCGAAATACTTGTACTCCTTAGCAAAATCTTCTGAGCTCAACGCAGGAGAGGACTCTGTGATAGTGCCGACAGCCACACCATGTTTGGTTATTGCGGTCTTAACACTTTCCATATTTGAATCTGAATCATCAAAAGGAGTGTTTGCAGCACGAACAGCAAAATTAACTTTATTATTGTTGGTGTTATATGCTACTTCGATACCATCCAAAACATAACCTTCATTTTCACTAACCTGAATAAGATAGCAGAATTTAGCATTCTTATTACCACTATTCAACATTAGAGTGTTATTCGTGCCATTAGTACCACCATCACCGACATGAGCAGCGTTCATGTGGTATTCTACACCATCAACTGTGCAGTTATGTTTGATATACTGATTTAAGGAATTATTCTCATCGGCATTATGATTACCCTCAGAGATTACGTTAATGGTAGGATCGAATACATGATATTCGCGGCTTGCAACCGGAGAAGGGAGCATGGTCTTGTCCTCGCCCTCATAATACGCTCGAGCCTTGATAGTGCAGCTCTCGGTGAAGGGGATAGGAGCGGTATATTTTGTAGAAGAGTCATCGGGATCTGTGCCGTCAAGAGTATAGTAAATCGTAGCACCCTCGGTAGCGCATTTAATAGTCACGACATCATTAAGCTTAAGCTCGCGATCAGTCGGAGTAAAGGTCGGTCTCTCTACTGTAGCAACAGCCTCACCACCGGTGATTTCGATCGGCACAATTTCCAGCACATCCTTAAATCTCCAAACAAAACCGGTGATGTCAGCGCCAACGGCATTTTCATAACCTTCATCGAAGAGGTCATAAAGCGCAATACTTTCATCTCCTAACTCAATCAGGGGAGAACCGCTATCCTTACCGGAGATAATACAGTTTTTGATAACTACTTCATCAAAAATATTATCCTCGTATGTGAGGCCGCTTAAAGAAGTGAGTTCGACCGGTGAGTATGCACAACCGTTGCCACCTTCAGTGAGATCAGCGTCAATAAGACGGAAACAGTTGTTATAACTTGCTACAGACCCTTCAACCTTGGAAATCTTAGTTCCTACGGCATAATCGATAGAGTATTCAGTGTTCTGCTTATATATAAGAAGATTGGAAGTTCCATCAGTCAGGATAAGTCTCCTCTTATCCCCGTTTACATATATTACCTGGAAATCACCCACAACAGTAATTTGGTCAGCACCGGAGGTATTCTCGATTACCTTCTTGAAAGAAGTATAGGGAAGAACCACTTCACAATTCTTTGTTATACTCTTCTCTCCATTCTTATCAGCGTAGGCGTAGATCGTGCAATTTTCAGTCACCTTGAAAGGAGCGGAGTAAACATTGGTCATTTTATCCTCGGAGGTTCCATAGTAGATAGTAGCTCCTTCAGTAGCGCAGGAAAGAGTAACCACTCCTTCAACACCCTCTATTTTATAAGAAATATCAACGGGGTCAACACTTGTTTCAACAACCTCTTTATAGAACAAAGGATACGCATATGCTGCGCTATATGAGGCATCTTTATAATTCTTAAAGTTTGTTCCTCCCGAAAACATAAGGGTTCTTGTATCCTCAGTCGCAGAAGATTTTATTTTCAGCGACCCATCTGTATTGAAGGCTACAGAAAGTTCAAAAGTGTTGTTTCCCGCAGGGAGGTCTGCATTTTGGGTAACACCATTTGTATCAGGGAGACCCCAATATTTACCGGCTACATTTTCATAAAGGGCATATTTATCTCCATTTGGCTTGATGGAGAACAAACCTAATCCAAGATTTTCGATATCCAAATCAATTGTCTGAGCCACTTCTGTTCCCTCCAATACCTTTACGCCATTAGTAGTGGCGGTTGTTTTTGCGGCATAGAAAGACTTTACTTTGTTAACCGTCATGGACCTGGCTGAAATAATCACGAATTGGTTATCCGGATTCAGAATCTGAGTCTGATCAGTACATAGCTGATAAGTTTTCGTCACAGCTAAGGATGGCATTACCATCGTTAGCAAACAGACGAAGAAAAGTAAAAATTTTCTCATAATATGAATGTTAAGTAAAAAATAAATCTCGTCACTAACGAAGGGAAACCGGGGTTACGCCGGGTCAGTCATGGTTAACGCCAATTATATTATAACGGATTTTTATAGTATGAACCCTCCGGGTTCATACTATGCAGGGGCGCCCCCTGTCGGATTCGCTTCTTTAATTCGCAAAAATATATAATCTTTTCGATATTTCCCAATTTGGCAGAAAAAAAATGAAAAAAAGACGGAATGTAAAATTTCTAAAATTTTGAACTGCACCCTCTTTTTACATCTGGCGGTAATCCTTCGCGAGGCCGCCGGCTCCGGTTTCCTTATAAAGAGAAGGGAGATCATGGCCCGTCTCGCGCATAACGTTTACAAGTTTGTCGAAGCTCACGCGATGGGTGCCGTCGGAGAAGGAGCTGTAGATATTGGCGTCGAGGGCGCGCGCCGCCGCGTATGCGTTGCGCTCGATACATGGAATCTGCACCAAACCGCAGACAGGGTCGCAAGTCATGCCGAGATGATGCTCCAGTCCCATCTCGGCTGCATACTCTATCTGAGCCGGTGATCCGCCGAAAAGCTGGTTGGCGGCTGCGGCGGCCATAGCGCATGCCACTCCGACCTCCCCCTGACAGCCAACCTCCGCCCCTGAAATGGAGGCGTTCTGTTTGACGACGTTTCCGATAAGTCCGGCCGTAGCTAAGGCGCGCAGGATTTTCTCCTCCGGCAGATCGCGGCTCTTCCATAAATGATAGAGCACGCCCGGGAGCACCCCGCAGCTGCCGCAGGTCGGAGCCGTGCATATCACTCCTCCGGAGGCATTTTCCTCGCTTACCGCCAGAGCGTATGCGAAAGTCAGGCCGCGTGATTTCAGGTTATCGCGGTAGCCGGTAGCCTTCACGTGATATTGCGAAGCCTTTCGCCGCAGATTGAGCGGTCCGGGGAGGCGTCCCTCCCTGTTTATTCCCCGTTCCACAGCCTCGCGCATCGCCTTCCAGACGTCGCGAAGATAGTCCCAGATGTCGGAACCCTCGCATGCTTCCACATACTCCCAATAACAGCGGCCGGTGCGTTCGCAATAATGCATTATATCGGTGAGATTATTCAGCGCGTATATCTCGGCGCTCTCCTCGCTCTTGTCACCCTCGATCTCTATTGCACCACCTCCGACGCTATATACCGTCATCTCAAAGAGCGGGCGGGCGTTTTCCTCCGGTTCTACGGATTCAAAAGCGCGGAAAGTCACGGCATTGGGATGGCGCTCAAGGAAAGTTTCCGGAAGCCAGGTGATCTTCACGGGCTTCCCTTTCTTATTGATGACGTCAAGAATGGCTTCATCGGTAAGGTGGCCCTTTCCGGTGGCGGCGAGAGAGCCGTAAAGCACGACCTCGTATGCCGCGGCTTCGGGCGCGCGCTCAAGGAAGATTTCAGCCGCCTTGCGCGGCCCCATTGTATGCGAGGAGGAAGGGCCTGTGCCGATCCTATAGATCTCTTTTATTGATTTCATGGATTAAATATTTTAAATCCGGCATAGCCGGGAACGGAAACGGGAACGGTAACAGCTTCGTGACGGATGCAGAATTTACTTATCCTTCTGATTTACCGGCGCCCAGAGATAAAGGCGGTCAGAGGGACGGACCTTCTGCGGAACCGGCATCGAGAAAAGCTGGCCTTTGACAACCTTCTCCACCGGCTTGAGATCAAACCTCAGTTCTTCGACCCGGGTTATTATGGCTCCTGTTGTCGGTCCGGTTATCACGATCTCGTCGCCGACCTTCAGCTCGCCGGCCTCCATAAAGAACTCCCCTACCCCGATTTTTGAGAAATAGCGGATAGCCTTGGCGGCATAGTGTTTCACACGGGTAGCGGAACTGCCATATTTCGCGCTCCATTCCCCGAGACGTTCGCCTAGATAATATCCGTTCCAGAAGCCGCGGTTGAATACCTTTCCCAAGCGTTCCTCCCAAGCGGCTATCCTCTCCCCGGTAAATTCCCCGGCGATTACAGCCTCGATAGCCTCGTCGTAGCATTTCACGGTCTCATATACATATTCCGGTCCTCGTGCCCGGCCCTCAATCTTGAACACCGTGACTCCGGCATCTATCATCTTATTGAGAAAATGGATGGTCTTCAGATCCTTGGGCGACATTATATACTGGTTCTCGATGTCGAGTTCCTCTCCGGTCTCACGGTCGCGGACCGTATATGCCCGACGACATATCTGATTGCAGGCGCCGCGGTTGGCACTCGAGTTCATCTCATGCAGGCTCATGTAGCATTTTCCGCTGACCGCCATGCATAGAGCTCCGTGGCAAAACATCTCGAGACGCACACGACGTCCTGAAGGGCCGCAGATATTTTCTTCGGCTATCACTTTGGAAATTTCCGCCACCTGCTGCATGTTAAGCTCGCGTGCCAGCACCATCACATCGGCAAACCGCGAGTAAAATCTCACGGCCGCAGCATTGCTGACATTGACCTGAGTGGAGATATGGACCTCCTGCCCGATCTCGCGCGCATAGAGAATCGCGGCCATATCTGCGGCGATAATCGCGGATATCCCGGCCTCTTTGGCACGGCGGACGATCATCTGCATCGTCTCCATGTCGGAGTCGTAGATCACGGTGTTGACGGTCAGATATGTCTTCACACCGCGTTCCGCGCAGAAAGCGGCGATCTCGGCCATATCGTCGGCAGTGAAATTGGCGCTCGAGCGCGATCGCATGTTGAGGCCTTCAATACCGAAATAGACGGCATCTGCGCCCGCATCCACGGCGGCCGCCAATGATTCACGACTCCCCACGGGAGCCATTATCTCGAAATCCTTACGGTTCATTTTAAAAGGGGTAAGATGTGAGGTATGAGTTGAAAGCAGTAATAAAAGAGGGGACACCGCCGATAATCCGATGGCCGCCGGAGCCTCTTATTTTGTAGCGAGATAATAGGTGACAGTGCCGAAAGTGAGCGATTTCCATACGATATCCTTGAATCCACATTCGCGAAGAATCTTCCCCATATCATCGCGCTGCGGAGCGGCGGCGATACTCTCGGGGAGATATGAATAAGCCCTTTTGTCGCCCGAGACCATACGCCCTATGGCCGGGATGATATAACGAGAATAGATGTTATATCCCCATTTTGCCACCTTATTCGTCGGCACCGATAATTCGAGGATGCAGAGCGTACCACCCGGACTAAGCACACGATAGATCTCGGCCATTCCCTGACGGAGATTCTCGAAGTTGCGCACGCCGTATGCTACGGTGGCCAGGTCGAAATGTCCGTTACCGAAAGTCATCGCCAGAGAGTCGCCGACTTCAAAATTGATACGTCCGGCGATGGAATAAGGCAAGTCGAAAAGCCGGCTCTTGGCAATCTCCAACATTCCGCGGGAAAGGTCGATACCTATTATGCGGGCTTTTTGACAGAGATCAGCGAGACGGAAGGCCACATCGCCGGTGCCCGTAGCGATGTCGAGCACAGTCAGCGGGGTTTTGGCCCTTTCAATGGCCGCGTTTAGCGCACGGTCGCGCCAGCTGCGGTGAAGGCCGAAAGTCATGGCCGTATTCATTAAATCGTAGGCCGGGGCGATGGAGTCGAACATCTTCTCCACCTGCTTCCCTTTCTTTGATTCGGAATTATAGGGATTCACTTTCTCAGCCCCGGACTTCTCCGCAGCTTCCTGTTTTTTCCTGATTTTAGTAGGCATCTTTATATCCATGTCTCGCGGGAATCAGAGTTTCTTCACGAACGAACGCCGGTGGCGATGCTGGCGGGTGGTGAAATATTCCCACTGGCTCTGAACTTTCGAGTTGGTCTCCATCTCGGGATTCGATTCGGCGTATTTAAACCCGTATTTCTGATAATAAGGGATAAGGTCGGTGAAAAGCAGCGCGTTCACTCCCTTGTTCTGGTAATCGGGCGCTACTGCGA